>NZ_JBBCIR010000009.1:0-111799 GCF_037189885.1 Paludisphaera sp. | reverse complement strand
CCCCCCCCCCCCCCGACGCCGCTCGTCGTGTTGAGCGGCGTCGGGCATCTGGCATACGATGGCGGAGATTGAAAACCCCATGGCCACTCCGGGCGGCGATTCCATCATGATGGGGCAATGGCGCGTCGTGCTGCGGCAGGCCGAGGAGGCGGCGCGGGGCGGCCGTTACGAGGAGGCCTACGCCCTGGCCCGCCGCCCCGAGGCGGCCGACCACCAGCAGGTGGCGCGGTTCCGCGCCCGCCTGGCCCTGGACCTGATCGCCCGGGCCTCGCGCCGGGCGGCCTGCGACGACGTGGCCGGGGCGATCGCCGACCTGCGGCTGGCCGAGCGGTTCGAGGCCCCCCCCGACGCGCTGGCCGCCGCCCGGCTCGACCTGGCGGACCGGGCGGCCGGGGAGATCCGCGACGACCTCGACGCGGGCGAGCCCGGCCGGGCGCTGGAGCGGATCGACGCCCTGGGGCGCGACAAGGTGAGCGGCCCGGCGCTGCGGCGCTGCCGGGAGGTCGCCGAGGCCTGGGCCGTCGCGACCGCCGAGGGCCGCCGCGGCGAGTTCGGCCGGGCCCTCGAAGGGCTGGCCAGCGCCGAGCGGCTCGCGGCCGGCGCCGGCATGGACGCGGCGCGCGAGGCCGTCGCCGCCGCGCTTCGCGACCTGGAAACCCGCCGCAAGGCCGCCGGCCCCCTGGCGGAGGCGCTGTACGCCGCGCTTTCCGAGGGCGACTGGGCGCGGATCCTCGCCGCCGCCGAGGCGGTCCTGGCCGGCGTGCCGGAGCACCCGGCCGCCCGCGAGGCGCGGGCCCGCGCGTGGCAGCGGATCGCCGCGGTCGGCCCGTCCAGCGGCTCGCGATGGGCCCCCCGGCGGAGCGGCGCGGCCCCCACGCTGGACGTCGCCGCCGCGAAGCCCCCGCGCGAGCCGGAGCCCGACCGGCCCGTCGCCCGCTCCTCGGGGGATGGCCCGAGCGGCCGGTTCCTCCTGTGGGCCGACGCCGTCGGCGGCTACCTCGTCTGCCTGGACGAGCGCGTGCTCATCGGCCGCGCCGGGCCCGACGCCTCGGCCGACATCCCCCTGATGGGGGACCTCTCGCGGCGACACGCCGTGGTCGTCCGGGGCGGCGAGGGCTACACGATCGAGCCGATCCACGACACGTTCGTCAACGGCCGCCGCGTCGAGGGCCCCGCGATCCTCCGCGACGGCGACGTGATCCGCCTCGGCCCGACGGTCGAGCTGGAGTTCCGCCAGCCCAGCCCCTACAGCGCCACGGCGAGGCTGACGGTCGTCAGCCGGCATCGCCTGCCGATGGCCGTCGACGGCGTGCTGCTGATGGCGGAGACCTGCATCGTCGGCCCGGCCGCGCAGGCCCACGTGCCGGCGCCGGATCTGCGCGAGGCCGTCGTCCTCTATCGCCAGGGGGGCTCGCTGTGGTGCCGGGCCCGCGGCGGCTTCGAGGTCGACGGCCGGCCCGGCGCCGCGAGGGCGGCGCTCTCCCCGTCGTCCGGCGTCCGCGGCGAGGGCTTCTCGTTCAAGCTGGAACCCCTGGGGGCCTCCCCGGCCTGAGCCCGATCCCGACGGGAAATCGGCCGCCCCCGATCAAGATCCTCTCACGCTCGGCGAATCCTCTTAGGCCGGGAAGGACGAAGACGTGGCTCGACGCGACCTGCCGCCGGACCCTGGATTCGAGGAACCGATGAACGCGACGGCCGCCCATCGCCCCCTGTCGCCGCTCGAGGAGACGGTCCCCGAGCGCCTCGACGACGCCACCCGCGCCGGGGGCATCTCCCCGGGGCGCTACTCCATGCGATCCGCCGCCCCCTCGCGCGGCCCCTCCGGCCGGTTCGCCTTCGCCGGCGGCGAGCGCCCGCTGGACGGCTACACGATCAAGCGGGCCGTCGGCCGCGGCGGCTTCGGCGAGGTGTACTACGCCGTCTCGGACTCCGGCCGCGAGGTCGCCCTGAAGCTGATCCTCCGCAATTTGGAGATCGAGCGCCGGGGGGTCGTGCAGTGCATGAACCTCAAGCACCCGAACCTGCTGACGATCTTCGACCTGAAGGACAACGAGGCGGGGGACTCCTTCGTCGTGATGGAGTACGTCGCCGGCCAGAGCCTGGCCGACGTCCTCCGCCAGCACCCGGGCGGGCTGCCGATGGACGAGGTCCGCCACTGGCTCAAGGGGCTGGTGGAGGGGGTCGCCTACCTGCACGACCACGGCGTCGTCCACCGCGACCTGAAGCCGGCGAACCTCTTCCTGGACGGGGGGGTCGTCAAGATCGGCGACTACGGCCTGGCCAAGCTCATCACCGCCAGCCACGGCAGCGACCACTCCGAGAGCATCGGCACCTGCCAGTACATGGCGCCGGAGATCGGCTCGGGCAAGTACAGCCGGGCGATCGACGTCTACGCCGTCGGCGTGATCCTCCACGAGATGATCACCGGCCGCGTCCCGTTCGACGGCGAGACCGTCAACGAAATCCTGATGAAGCACCTGACCGCCCGCCCCGACGTCTCCGCCCTGCCGGAACCATACCGCGGGATCGTGGCGAGGGCCCTGGCGAAGGATCCCAACCAGCGCCCCGCCCGGATGCACGACATGCTCCCGGCGGGCGACGCCCCCAGGACGCCCGAGATCCGCGTCATCGGCGCGAGGGGGCCGGCCGAGGCCCCGCCCGCCGAGGAGATCCATCGGATCGAGGCCGAGGAGCCGGTCTTCTACATTGGCCCGGACACCGTGCCCCCCCGGCCGTCGATCCAGGAGCGGGTGAAGTCCGACTGGCGACGGATGCGCCAGCGACAGGGGGGCCGACGCGGCCGCCCCGCCCCCGACGTCCCGCCGCGCGGCCACCGCCGCGACGAGACGCCCCCGCCCGCCCCGCCGCCGGCCGCGACCGGCCGGGCGCGCGTGGCCGAGGTCACGGCGTCGATGCTCTGGGCGGCGCTGCTGATCGCGCTGCTGGTCGCGCCGGCCGTCGCCCTGCTGGGGATCGACGCGGCCCACGAGACCGCCCGCGTGGTCTTCCTCTACGGCGTCGCCCTGCTGGCGACCTGGGCCGCCCTGGTCCTGAACAAGGCGCTGGAGGCCCGCGAGGTCGACTCGACCGGCCGTCGCGTCGCCGCGGCGATCGTCGGCGCGGCGGTCGGCGGCGGCGCCTGGCTGCTGGCCCGGGGGCTGATGCTGGACGAAGGCGAGATCGTCGCCGCGCCGATCTATTTCGCGGGGCTGGCCGTGGCGACCTCGGCCTGGTACGGGCAGACCGTCCGCGATCGCAGGCGGCGATTCGGCCTGCTGCCGGTCGCCTGGACCTTGATCGCCGCGTCGGTCCTATCGCCCTTGCTCTCCTCGCCCCCCGGGGAACGCGCGGCGGAGGGCGTGGCGATCGCCGCGATCGCCGTCGTGGCGATCCAGTTCGTCAGCCCCTGGGACGAGCAGGCCGCGCGATACGCCCGATACGTCAAGAAGCTCGGCAAGCGCCCCGGCCGCGCCCGGACGGCCTGAACGCGGATCGAAGAGGTCGTCGAACAGCCTTCGGACGGTGATGGACCCAACGCCATGAAGACCCTGATGAAGCTCCTGCTCCTCGGTTTCGCCGCCCTGTTGCTGCTGGGCTTCGTCGTCGTGTCGCCCGAGCATCGCGGCCACGGCCCGCGTCGCGCCCACGAGCACCACCGGCGCGTCTCGCACGACCGTCGCCAGGTTAACGCCCCGGAGACGCGCCAGGTCGCCGGTCGCGTCTCGGCCACGCTGGACCGGGCCAAGGAGGACGCCCGTCGCCGGCTCGACGCCGAGATCCGCGAGTGGCTGGCGCCGGACGCGGCGACTTCCTGGACACCCCCCGCGGCGCTCGTCGACGCGATGGTCGAGCAGGTCCGGGTCGCGCCGGAGGAGAAAGACTACGGCACGGTCTACACCGCGGTCATCGACGCCGACTTCGGGGGCGGCCACCGCGCCCGCCTGGTCGACGCCTACCGACGCGACGTGACCCGCGACCGGACGATGAAGTTGGCGGCGACTTTGGGCTTCGTCCTGGTCTGCCTGGGGGCGGTCTCCGGCTACATCCGCGCCGACGAGGCGACGCGGGGCTACTACACGAACCGCCTCCGCCTCGCCGCCGCCGCCGCCGTGGGCGCCTCGGGCGTCGCGCTCTACCAATTCCTCGCCTGACGCGGGACGTCCGCGAGTTGGCTTCGTTCGCGCGCCGACGTTTCCGCCTCCATGCGACTAAGCCATGGAATTTAACAGACTTGCGTCGAAAACACCTTGGCTTCGTTCGTCGTCCTCGAAGTGGTTTTTTCGTCCCCCGCCGGACTCGGCGAGGGTGAAACGCGTCCCCTCTCCCGCCGGGTGAGGGTCGTCGGATCGTGGAGATAGCGGCGGGCCATGGCAGGCGCGGCCGACGCCGTCCCCGCAGCGTGACGGCTCTCGCCCGCCGCTGGCGCGGCCGCCCTCGCCCGGCGGGGGAGGGGACGGGATCGGGCCGGAGACCCGCGTTTTGTTGTCGCGCGGACGGCCGCCCTCCGCCCGAAGGAGAGGGACCGGTCCCGCGTGATCTTCCGGGGCCGCTGGCCCATTGATGCTGACTGCTTCCGGGATGCCAAGGAACATCGTCATCAAACACCCTCATGGTCAGCGCCGGGGTCGACGAGATTTCACGAATCCGGATTTTTTCTCGGGACTCGGCCACTGTTCAGCGGCCCTTCGGCTTCGCGGCCCGTGTCCGACGAGATCGAAAGGGATTCCCTCGGGGCGGAATCGATACCAATAAACCGCCGGGGGAGATAGAATCCCCTCAGAGGGCCGGCCGCGACGATCGCGGGCCGGGCCCCAGCCCGGCGGGATCCCATCGATGGCCACGTCCGAATCCGACCTCCTGCTCGTCCGTCAGGTCCGCGCCGGCAGCGCGCCGGCGTGGCGTCAGCTCATCGAGCGGTTCGAGGGCCGGCTGCTGGCGTTCATCGACAGCCGCCTGCGCGACCGCGCCGCCAGCGAGGACGTCGTGCAGGAGGCGTTCATCGGGTTCCTGACCAGCCTGCCGCACTACGACGAGCGTCGCGACATCGAGGCGTACCTGTTCTCGATCGCCGCCCACAAGCTGACCGACCACCTCCGCAAGCAGGGCCGTCGGCCGATCGACCAGTTCGGCTCCGACGATCACGGCCGGCCGCTGGACGAGGTCCCCGGCGAGGCCCGAGGCGCGTCCAGCATCGCCCGCAGCGGCGAGCGCCGGCGCGAGGAGGAGCGGGTGCTGGGCGAGTCGATGGGCAAGCTGGTGCGCGAATGGCTCGCCCGCGGCGACTTCGACCGGATCCGCTGCCTGGAGCTGCTGATGGTCAAGGGGCGGGCCAACAAGGACGTGGCGCGCGACCTGGGCCTCACCGAGCAGGCGGTCGCCAGCTACAAGTTCCAGACCATCGCCCGGCTCAAGGACATGGCCCGACGCGCCGGGCTGAGCCTCGACGCCGCCCCCCCCGAGGGCTGACGCCGCCATGAACCGCGACGAACCGACCGCGATCGACATCGACGAGGCGACGCTCCGCGACTACCTGGCCGACCGGCTCGCGCCCGGGGAGTCCGCCCGGGTGGAGAAGGCCCTGCGCGACTCGGCCTCGCTCCGCGCCCGGCTGGAGGACGTCCGCGACGATCGCGAGGACCTCCAGCTCCACAGCCTGGGCGCCATCTGGATCCGGGCCCGGCTCACCTGCCCCACCCGCCAGCAGCTCGGCAGCCTGCTGCTGGACGCCCTCGACCCCGACCTGGCGGACTACTTCCGCTTCCACCTGGAAGTCGTCGAATGCCCCTTCTGCCGGGCGAACCTCGCCGACCTGGAGGCCCAGGGGGCCGCCGCGGACGCCTCGCGCGGCCGTCGCCAGCGCATCCTCAAGTCGAGCGCCCACCTGCTCGGCGACGAGGCCATCTGAAGGGATCGCTGGTAGAATGGCGAGGTCGGGACGCGGATCCTTCTCCCGGGCTTGGTCGCGACCCAGCCCGCGCATGCCGAAGCTTATCCCGGAGATTGGTCGCGACCCAGCCTACGGGAACTAGACTCGGAGGGCCGAGCGATGGGAACCTCGATCGCGCGATCGCCGGAAGACCTGCTCCTCTATCCCGACGACGACGGCGAGCCGATGTCGGACAACACGGTCCAATTCCGCTGGATATGCACGATCGTCGAGGGCCTGCAATTCCTCTTCCGCGACCGCCCCGACGTCTTCGTCGCCGGCAACCTCCTCTGGTACGCGCGAGAAGGATTCCCCGAGGTCCGCACGGCGCCCGTCGCCATGGTCGTCCTCGGCCGTCCCAAGGGGGAACGCGGGTCGTACATGCAGTGGCGGGAAGCGGGCGTGCCGCCGACCGTCGTCTTCGAGGTCCGCTCGCCCAGCAACACCGACGCCGAGATGAAGCGTAAGCGAGTCTTCTATGAGCGACACGGGGTCCGGGAATACTACTTCTTCGACCCCGACGGTCGAACTCTCCAGGGCTGGATCCGCCGCGGCGACCGGCTTGATGAGATCGACGACATCCGCGGCTGGACGAGCCCGCTGCTCGGGATCCGGTTCGAGCCCGAGGGCCCCGAAGGCCTGACCATCTATCACCCGGACGGCTCCCCCTTCGACACCGCCCTGGAAGCCCGCGAGGACGCGCTCGCGGCGCGCGAGGCCGCCATGGAAGCCCTCGAGGCCGCGCGCGAGGAGCGCGGCCGCAAGCTCGCCGAGCGTCGTCGCGCCGAGGAGGCCGAAAGCCTCGCCGAAGCCGAACGCCAGCGGGCCGAGGCCGAGCGGGAGCGCGCCGAGCGATATCTGGCGAGGCTGCGAGAGCTGGGCGAATTGGAAGACTGACCGCCGCCGGCTCCGGCCGTCAGGGCCGCGGGCCGACTTCGGCCGGGTTCGCGCCATAGGAGGCGCCGCCGGGGCCGAGGAGCGAGTAGGAGGAGGGGAGCAGGCGGCCGTCGGGGGTCTGGCCGTTCATCGAGAAACGCACGCCCGTCTCGTCGAGGTTCCTTTCGGGGTAGAGCCGGGACCAGTCGGCCGAGGTCGCCGCGATGGCCTCCGACACGCCGGCCGTCGCCCAGGTCTCGCCCGTCACGTCGAACCGATTGCCGGAACCTTCCCAGGCGAGGGCCTTCGGGTCCCAGGGGGGCGAGGCGTCGACCAGCCGTTCCACCCTCGCGGCGCACGAGACGGCCTCGACCCGCAACGGCGACGTCTCGGGGAAGCCTTCCAGCTTCAGCAGCCCCTCGCCGGCGATGGTGCAGCGGGTGATCCCCACGAGCCGGCGGCCGTCGCGGACCCCGCCCCCTTCGAACACGGCCCGCGCGGCCCAGCCGCGGCGGACGGGGAGGTCCGCGTTCGCCGCCTCCATCGGCGTCCCGCCGGGCACGAACATCGAGCCCCGGAGCCGATGCTCCACGCCCGCCATCGCCCGGATCTCGACCGCCGCGTCGAAGCCCTCGAACCAGCAGCCCTGGGCCTCCAGGGCCCCCCCCTTGGCGACCACGGCGGTCGAGCCCGCGTATCCCAGCGCCGGGATCGTCCGGAACGCGCAATTTTCGAACTTCGCCCGGCCAGTCGCCAGGAACAGGGGAGGCGGCGGCTGGTCGGATGACGCGGATCGGGCGACCTCGATCGTCAGGTCGCGGAGCACCAGGTTCGCGCTCGAACCGGTCGAGATCCAGGGCTTATCCCCCAGCTCGACGCGCAGGACGGCCGCCCCGCCCGCCTCCCCCTCGATCTCGATCGTCCCCCGGCCGGAGAGGGTGCGGGCGGCGTCTGCCGGGATCGCGACGGGTTCCCCCCCCTTCACGACGACCACGCCCCGTCCCCCCAGCGCGGCCTCCAGCGCCGCGGAGAGGTCGGGCGCCGGGCGAGTGGAGCCGTCGCGGGCTCGGATCACGGCCGATGCCCCGCCCCAGTCGATCGTCGGCGCCTTCTTCGTCGCGGGCCTCGCCTTCGCCTCGATCGTCTCCGCCCCGCCGGTCGGCCACGCCTCCCCGAGCTTGCCCCGGCGGGCCGCCTCGACCCCCACCCCGACGGCGACGACCGCGAGCGCCGCCGCGGCGATCAGCCAGGGCCGTCGGGCCGGGTCGCCGACCCACGAGCCGACGGCCACGGTGCCCGTCTCGGCCGACGGGGTCGCCGAGGTCGAGGACGGCCTGGAGCCCGACCCGCCGAACCGCGCCCGGGGATTTCGGACGGATTCGGTGAGCGAGGGCCGCGGCCCCAGGTCGACCCGGAAGGGGAACGCCTCGGCGGCCGTCGCCGGCGCCGGATCGGCGTCGGGCGTGCTCGCCGCGAGGCCCTCCCCCGAGCCATGCCCCGCCCGCCGCGCCCCGACCAGGGCCGTCGGCTCCGAGGCCCCTCCCCCGGCGAATGGCAGGAGGGCGGCGGCGACCTCGCCGGGCGTCGCGAACCGCTCGCTCGGGTCCTTGCGCATCATCTTGCGGACGACGTCGGCCAGCCCCGTCGGCACGCCCGGCGCCTGCTCCTCCAACCGCGCCGGCTCCCGCGACTGGTGGGCGAACAGCTTCTCGGCGAGGCCGGGCTGAGGGAACGGGACCTGCCCGGCCATCGCGTGATAGAGCGTGCATCCCAGCGAATAGACGTCGCTGCGGATGTCGGCCGAGTGCGAGTGTCGCGCCTGCTCAGGGGCCACGTAGTCGAACGTGCCGACGGTCGCGCCGTCGCGCGTCACCTTGCCGTCGTCGGCCAGGTCCATCGCCAGGCCCATGTCGGCGAGCTTGGCGACCCCCTCGTGGGTCACGATCACGTTGTACGGGTTGACGTCGCGGTGGATCAGGCCCTTCTGGTGGGCGTGGTCCAGCCCCAGCGCGATCTGCCGGCCGAAGCGCGCCGCGGCCTCCGGCGCCAGCCTCCCCTGCGTGGCGATGTGGAACCCCAGCGTCTTGCCCTCGATGTACTCCATCACCAGGAAGTGGCGGCCCTGGACCTCGCCGAAGTCGTAGAGCCGCACCAGGTTCTCGTGCTGGAGCTGCGCCCCGACTCGCGCCTCGCGCTGGAAGCGGGCGATGGCGCGAGGGTTGTTGATCCGCTCCGGCGACAGGATCTTCAGCGCCACCTGGCGGCCCAGGCGGGAGTCGCGAGCCAGGTAGACTCGCCCCATCCCCCCCTGCCCCAGCAGGTCCAGGAGGACGTAGCGGTCGACCTTGAAGCCCGTGGACCGCCCCGCCAGCAGTTGCTGCGCCTGCCAGAGCGTCAACAGCTTGAGCTGCACCGCCTGGCGGCCGAGCCGGCGGTCGACGTGGTCCTCGTCGTGGCGCTTCTCCGGGACGATCGCCTCCCAGCACGCGGCGAGGCCCTCGGCGTCGATCAGCCCGCTCTGGAGCGCGGCCTTCCAGAATCGCGTCTTGGTCGGGTCGAGCATGGCGCGTCCAGGGCCGACCCGCGTCGCGGCGGGAGGGTCGGTGGGGTCGTCTCGGTGCCGAGGTCATTTGCCTCGCAATCGCGACTCTTAATCTAACCCGCGAGCGGCCCTGGCTTCAACCAAGCCCCCGCGCGAGGGGATCCGCCTCCCGCGGATCGGCGACGGACATCGGCGAAATCGGGCCGGCCTCACCTGGAATCGGCGTCACCGAACGGGCCCCGACTCCGTTACTCTCTCGCACGCATTGAGCCATTGAGGCACGCGGTGATCCCGCACGCCAAAACGCGAGGGCGGCGGTCAGGAAGGAAGGAGGGGGAAGGGACATGGAAGCTGGACGCCTGCTCCACGATCCCCGGAGGTTCCCGCGCATGTGGACGAATCTGATCCAACCGAAGTTCGACCCGACGTGCCGACGCGTGTTCCATGCCGATCGACAGGGCGCCCAGGCGCAGCTCGTGGCGCTCGAGGTCTGGAATCGGGCCACCGGGAGGGATCTCGGGGGGCGTCGCCTGGTCGTCTATCAATGCCCCCGATGCGGCGGGTATCACGTCGCGGCCCGCTTCGCCCCCCCGCCGAAGCGGCGCCAGGCGTCGGTGGCCATCGCCCGGGAGGCCGACGTGCTGTCAATCGACGCCGGCGACGAGGCCGACGTCGATTGACCGCGTGTCCGATCAGCGCGAGGAGGCGGCGATGTCGTCGGCGAGGCGTTCGACGACCTCGCGGGTAAAGTGGCAGCGGGCGGGCGACCGGAGCCGCTTGACCTCGTCGAAGGTGACGCGCTCGACGCGGCAGACGCCGTCGCGGCCGAGCCAAATCTCGTAATAGCCGCGGACGTCGCCGCGCCGGGAGGGCTCGCGGCTGCGGAGCAGGACCAGCCCCGCCCCGGCGTCGCTCTCCAGGATGCCGACCGGCTCCAGCAGGTACGTCAGCCGGGCGGACAGCCGCTCGCCCCAGGCGTTCAGGGCTTGCGGCGTCCAATCCCGGCGGTCGAGGGCCGCGTACTCCAGAGCGTCCAGGGCGACGCCCACGGAGTCCAGCGCCGCGATCTCGAGCCTCACGCGGTCGGGGCCGTCATGCACCTCGGTGGTGTAGGGCGGGGCGATGACCCGGGTGCTCTCGTCAAGCGCGTCGGCGATCTTTCGGCTCAGCGTCATGGGGAACGCCTCCCAGTGGTCGGATGGTGTGATCGGTCCCGTCGAACGAGAGGAGCGTCGGCCGACCGTCCACGACGGTCTCCAGGTTGACCGGGCGCGTCCACAGGCGGTGCAGGTGCCGGATCGTGTCCTGGGCGTAATCCAGGCGCAGGTCGACGCCGAAGTGTTCGTGCGTCAGGTACATCTCGCCCCGGTTGCGATGGTTGCCGTCCTTCACGCGGATGATCGGCTGGCCGAAGTTGGTCAGGTTGAACAGGAGCCGCTCCTTGATCTTCTTGAACTCGCGGCTCTCGATCTCGTACAGGTCGCTCTGGTCGTTGTGCTTGAAGCTGAAGAGGTTGTAGCGCTTGCAGAAGTCCTGGGTCAGGAAGGTGTCGATGAACGTGACGTCGTTGTGGATCTTGCGGACCTCGAAGATCTTCTGGCGCCCCAGGCCGAGCTGCCTGTCCCAGCGGCGCTTCTCCTCGTAGTCGTCGCACGCGTCCCACTCGGGCCCGAACTGGCCCTTGTTCCAGCGCTCCTCGACGTCGCGCAGCAGCTCGATGCCGAGCTTGTACGGGTTGAGGCGGCCGGGCTGCGTGGCCATGGTGCCGGAGTGATGATCGGCATAGTCCAGCACCTCCGATGAGTGCAGGAGTTTCTGCGTCATCATGGTCGAGTGCCAGTATGACGCCCATCCCTCGTTCATGATCTTGGTCTGGCCCTGGGGGGCGAAGTAGTACGCCTCGTCGCGGATGATCGCCAGGACGTCGTGCTGCCAGGGCTTCAGCGGGGCGTGCTCCAGCAGGAACAGGAGGACGTCGCGCTCGGGGCGGTCGGGGAACGACGAAGGCCGGGCATTGCGGCGCTCCTCCTCGCGGGCGAGACGCTCGCGCTCCAGGACGTCCTTCGGGTTGATGAAGTCGTCCATGTACGGCTTGCTCTGGAACCTCGACGGCCGGGCCTCGTCCTCGGCCTCCTGCTCGAAGTCGTAGCGGTCGACGGGATCCCTGCGCTTGATGTGGGGGGAGTAGACGTCGATCAGGTTCTCCAGCGACAGGCACGAGTCGATGAAGCCCTCGACCTCGTCCTCGCCGAAGCGGTCCATGTGCGACCGGATCCGGCTGCCGTGGTTGGCCGTCTCGTCCATCATCTTGCGATTCGTCTGGCCGAACCAGATGTTGTTCTTGAAGAAGTCGTTATGCCCGTAGACGTGGGCCATCACGAGCTTCTGGTCGACGAGCTGGTTGCAGCGCAGGAGGTAGGCGTAGCAGGGGTCGTTGTTGATGACCATCTCGTAGATCTTCTGGAGCCCGTAGCGATAGCCCTTGGAGAGCTGCTGGTACTCCATCCCGAACCGCCAGTGAGGATAGCGGGTTGGGAAGCCGCCGAACGCGGCGATCATGGAGATCTCGTCGTAGTCGCAGACCTCGAAGATGCAGTCGTAGAAGTCGAGCCCGTACTCGCGGGCGTAGCCCTCGGTCTCGACCTGGATGGCCCGAAGGTCGGCGGGCAGGTCGTGGCTGTTGGCGATCGACATGGCTTCGGCCCTCCGTCTCGGGATCGGTCGCGAATCACAGGCCCGCGGGCGAATCTCGTCGGCTCATGGCCTCCCCCCGCGACGGCGAGGGGCGACGACCTCGGCGGCCCAGCGCCGGACCTCGTCCATCCAGGCGGTCACGCCGGCGGCGTTCGCCCGCGCGACCCAGTCTCGGACCTCGGCGGGCTTGACGCCGGGGATCGCCACGCTCGCCTCGGCCCCGGCGTATCGGCCGTCGTCCCCGAGGACGAGCATGAGCACCTCCTCGGGCGTGCAAATCCAGACCTCCGGCACGCCTAGCCGCCGATAGACCTCGATCGAGTCGTCGGCGTCGTGGGCGACCACCACCTCGACCGCCAGGTCGGGGGGCGGGTCGCGCCTCGGGTCGATGGTCGCCTTCCCCTGGATCCGGGCGTGGTTGGCGATGTAGTAGGTCTCGTCCCCCTCGACGCCCCCCCTCTTCCCACGGCGGCGGAAGGTCGTCGAGCCCGCCGGGATGAACGCCAGGCCGAGCCCGGCCAGGGTCGACGCGATGAAGTAGTCGACGAGCTTCTTCAGGTTCTCGTGGCGATAGGAGGGCGACACCAGCGACAACCTCCCGTCGAGATAGGTGATCCGGGGGAGGCCGCGCGGGCCGCGCAGGCGGAGCATCGCCACGTAGCCGGCCCAGTCGACCCCCTCCAGGGCGACGAGCTGGTCGCCGTCGGCCTCGCGCGTGGAACCGGTCGTCGCGGCGGTCGCCATCTCATCGCCCCCGGCCGAGGAATTCCTTGATGGACTCGTAGATGCCTTCCTTGTTTCGGATCTCGGACAGGGCGAGGTTGGGGACGTTCTCGAAGGCGTCCTCCAGCTCGCGGTAGAACTCGCCCGAGCCGTAGGGGCTCTCGACCTGGCCGTAGCCGAAGAGGTTGCACCTGGGGAGAAGGCGGTCGCGCAGGAGCGAGATGCAGTTGCGGTTGTCCTCGCCCCAGTTGTCGCCGTCGGAGAAGTGCAGGACGTAGACGTTCCAGTCGATCGACGGGTGGTCCTCCTCGATGATCTTGTCGGCGAGGGTGTAGGCCGAGCTGATCCGCGTCCCGCCGCTCTCGCGGGTGTGGTAGAAGGTGTGCTCGTCGACCTCGCGGGCGAGGGCGTCGTGGATGATGTAGCGGGTCGTCACGCCGTCGTACTGGCTCTTGAGCCAGGCGTCGATCCAGAACGCCTCGGTGCGGACGATCTCCTTCTGGTCGTCGGTCATGGAGCCGGAGACGTCCATCAGGTAGAGGACGACGGCGTTGAACCGCGGCGCGGTGATCGGGTTCCACGAGCGGTAGAGCTTGTCCTCGCGGATCGGGATCACCAGCGGGTCGCGCGGGTCGTACTGGCTGGAGGCGATCTGCCGCCGCAGCGCCTTCTTGTAGGTCCGCTTGAAGTGGCGGAGGCTCTCCGGGCCGGTCTGGCGGATCCCGGTGTACTTGTCCTTCTCCTCGACGATGTTGGCCTTCCCCTTCGGCTCGATCCGGGGGAGGGCCAGCTCCTCGCCGAGGATCTCGGCGAGGTCGTCGAGGGTCATCTCGACCTCCAGGATGTGCCGCCCGGGGGCGTCGCCGGCGCCGGGGCCGGACTCGCCGTCGCCGGAGCGGCCGATGGGGTCGCCGACGTCGCCGGGCCCCTGCCCCACGCCGCCGCGATTCTTGTCCCCGTAGCGGAACTCCGGGATCTCGATCTGGGGGAGCGGGATCGACACGAACTCCCCGCCCGTCTTGCCGATCAGCTCGCCATGCGTGATGTACTTGCGCAGGTCGGACTTGATCTTGCCCCGGACGATCTGCTTGAAACGATTGGCGTCGCGATCGATTTTTCGCACCACGGCTGATTGGCCCCCGCCGCTCGCTTGTGGTTGACGGTTCCCTTCCCCCGCGCCTCCGGCGCGTGCGGGACGTTGGACGCTCCGGCGGGCTTCATCCCGCCGGATCCCGGTTTGGCAAAGAGCGGTCTGGACGTCCCGGGCGGCGACGCCGGGGGAGGGTCTGGGACGAGGCTCGCGGTCGGAGGCCGGGCGAGCCGCCGCGCCGGGCCCCTCGCTGGCGAATTGTAGGGCTTCGCCGGGTTCGTTCAAGGCGTCGCGCGGGCGCCAGGTCGTCGCGGCTTCGGGAGGATCGTCGGCCCGCGGTCCGTCTCGGGCGCGTCTCCCCCCCCCCGCGAGGGGAGAACGGGGAGACGCGAGCCCGCGCCGGTTCGCGACGGCCCCCTGCCGACGGGCGGGGCCGCGGCCCGATCAGTGGCCGCCGCGCTTGACGTCGCCGCGGGCGAAGATGCTGGCGACGTAGTTGAGCACGTCGGTCGCCGAGTCCTCGTCGTATCCGTAGGTGCGGATCAGGCGGGACTTGACGATGTCGATCTTCTCCTGGGTGTCCTTGTCGACCACGCTGGAGACCAGGCTGGTGAGCTTGATCGTGTCCTTCTGGTCCTGGAACAGCTTGAGTTCCAGGGCCTTCTGGAGCCGCTCGTTGGTCCGGTAGTCGAACTTCCGGCCGTCGAGCGCCAGGGCGCCGATGTAGTTCATGATCTCGCGCCGGAAATCGTCCTTGCGGCTCTCCGGGATGTCGATCTTCTCCTCGATCGACCGCATCAGCCGCTCGTCCGGCTCCTCGGTCTGGCCGGTGTACTTGTTCTTGACCCGCTCGCGCTGGGTGTACGCCTTGACGTTGTCGATGTAGTTGCCGCAGAGGCGGGTCAGGGCGTCCTCGTCGGCGGCGATGGCCCGCTGGACCTCGTTCTTGACGATGTCCTCGTACTCCTCCTTCACCAGCGACAGCAGGTGGCGGTAGTGCTTGCGGGTCTCGTCGCTGTTGATGAGCGAGTGGTGCTTGAGGCCGGACTCCAGCTCGTTGAGGACCATGAACGGGTTGATGGACCGCTCGTTGGGGTGGGCGACCAGGGCGTTGGAGATCTTGTCCTGGACGTAGCGGGGGCTGATCCCCTGCATCCCCTCGCGCTCGGCCTCCTCGCGCAGCTCCTTGATGTTGTCCTCGGTGAAGCCGGGGAGGGTCTTGCCGTTGTACAGCTTGAGCTTCTGCATGAGCGTCAGCCCGGCGTTCTTCGGCTCCTCCAGCCGGGTGAGGACGGCCCACATGGCGGCGACCTCCAGCGTGTGGGGGGCCAGCCGCTTGCCGCGGACCTTGCGATCGTTGTAGTCCTTCTCGTAGATCTGGATCTCGTCGGCCAGGCGGGTGACGTAGGGGACGTCGATCTTGACCGTCCGGTCGCGGAGCGCCTCCATGAACTCGTTGGACTGGAGCTTCTTGTACTCGGGCTCGTTGGTGTGCCCGATGATCACCTCGTCGATGTCGGTCTGGGCGAACTTCTTGGGCTTGATCTTGTGCTCCTGGCTGGCGCCCAGGAGGTCGTAGAGGAACGCGACGTCGAGCTTGAGGACCTCGATGAACTCGATGATGCCCCGGTTGGCGATGTTGAACTCGCCGTCGAAGTTGAACGCCCGGGGGTCGCTCTCGGTGCCGTACTCGGCGATCTTGCGATAGTTGATGTCGCCGGTCAGCTCGGTGGCGTCCTGGTTCTTCTCGTCCTTGGGCTGGAACGTGCCGATGCCGACGCGGTCCTGCTCCGAGAGGATCACGCGACGGACCCGGACGTCGGCCGCGACGCGCGACCAGTCGCCGTCGTACCGCTCCATCCGATCGTTGAACATCTGGCGGCAGAACGGGCAGAGGTCGCCCGTGACGTCCAGCTCGTAGTGGTGCCCCCCGCCCTCGGCCAGCCTCGCCAGGACCTCGCCGCGGACGTCGCGGGGGATCAGGTGGAGCGGCTCCTCGTGCATGGGGCACTCGTGGTAGACCGTCTCTCCCTCGTGGCCGACGTCCTCCCAGCCGAAGCTGAAGAGCCGGCCCTCCTCGGAGCGGGAGTATCGCTCCAGCCCCTTCTTCAGCAGCCGGGCGAGCGTGCTCTTGGAGCTGCCCACCGGCCCGTGCAGCAGGAGCACGCGGCGCTCGGTGCCGTAGCGATGCGCGGCGCTCTTCAGGACGTTGACCAGGCTGATCATCGTCCGTTCCAGGCCGAAGATGGCGTCCTGGCCTCCGTCGTCGGGGTCGTCGAAGAACTTGTAGCGGACCAGCTTCTCCTTGTCGACGACGACTTCCTCGGTCCCCTTGCTGATGATCATGTCGTAGAGGCGCTGGTACGCCGTGCGGACCACCCCGGGGTCGTCGCGGACGACCTCGAGGTACTCGGCGAACGTGCCGGTCCAGTGCTTCTGCCGGTATTCGTCGGGATCCTGGCGGCGGGCGACGAGGGCGATCAGATCCGATCCTGCGGACATGTCTGGGCTCCTCCTGAAAGTCGATCGATGAGGGCGTAGACGACCGAGAGGGCCGATCGAGGCCGTGGAGGCGGGTCGGGGCGCGCCGCCCCGCACCGGCTCCGAGGCGCGACCGCATTGCCAACGTGACCGAGGCGACGGGGAGGGCTCGACCGGTCGGATGTCCCGAGCAGATGGCGACCGGCGGGCGAAAGGGGATCGAGACCGGGATGGATGAGACGGACGGGCCTCCCGAGGGAATCCGCGGGCCGCATGCCGGCCGCGCCCCGAGGGCGGGCCGACGATCGTCATTACAACCCCGTCGTCTCGGATCTGTCAAGCGAGGCGGCGGCCCCCCGCCACGCCCGTCGCCCCCCGTCGACATCCCGCCGGGCCGCGCGCCCGGCGCCGCGTCCTCGGCGCTCTCCCGGCCGTCGGCCCGGGGTTAGGACGTCGCCGACCCCCCGGAGGTTCGGCGCGAGGCTCGCATTGGGGGCGGATTGCGACCTTGCGAGGAGGGTCGCGGGTTTTCTCGGCGGGGCTTGCAATGCGTCGCCGAATCCCTCCCAATGAAGCCTCCGGCCTCGCCTCCGCCCCGGGCCGGGCCTTCGAGGCGGGGGGGCGCCATGTCACCGATGGAGTCGAAATCCGTGGCGCTCCCGGTCGTCCCAGGCTATGAGGTGGTCCGCCTGATCGGCCAGGGGGGGATGGGTCGCGTCTACCTCGCCCGCCATGGACGTCTGGGGCACATGGTCTGCATTAAGCTGCTGGCCGCCGGCGCCGGCCCCGACCCGTCCGTCGCCCGCGAGCGCTTCGAGCGAGAGGCCAGGCTGCTGGCCGCGGCCTCGCACCCCCACGTCCTGACCGTGATCGACTTCGGTGTCCTCGACGACGGCTCCCCCTACCTCGTCACCGAGTACGTCGAGCACGGCGACCTCCGCAAGCTCATGGCCGCCGGCCGCATCCCGCCGGCGCGGCGGCGGTCGATCCTGGGGCAGATCGGCGCGGCGCTGGCGCACATCCACGCCAAGGGGATCCTCCACCGCGACCTCAAGCCGGAGAACATCCTCGCGCCCACCGATTCGCTGGTGAAGGTCGCCGACTTCGGCCTGGCGGTCCTGGAGGACGACCGCGGCCGGCTGACGCGCACCAGCCAGGGGATCGGCACGCTGGTCTACGCCTCGCCGGAGCAGCAGGGGGGCGGCGCGGTCGACGCGCGCTCGGACCAGTACTCGCTCGCGGCGATCGCCTACGAGCTGCTGACGGGCAAGCGGCCCGTCGGGTCGTTCCGGCGGCCGTCGGAGGTCGACCCGACGCTCGACCGCCGCGTCGACGCCGTCGTGATGAAGGCCCTCTCCCCCTCCCCCGCCGACCGCTACGCCACGCTGGGGGCGTTCCTGGAGGATCTCGACCGCGCGCTGGCCCCGCCGACCTCCGCGCGACTGGGGACGGCGCTGATCGGCGTCGGCCTGATGGCGGCCGTCGCCGCGGTCCTGACCGGGCTCGTCCTCCGTCCCGTCCCCGAGCCCCCGCCGGTCCCACCCCCCGCCCCCGCCCCCCCGACGGCGGACGAGCCCCTCCCCCCGGCCGAGCCCTCCGAGGCGTTCCGCCGGCTCACCGAGATGCGCGCCCATGAGATCTGGCTCTCGCAGGGCTCCCCCGAGGGGGAGGCCGGCGAGGCCGTGAGCTTCTCCAACTGGGTGGAGGCCGAGAACCAGGTCCGCGAGGCCGTGAAGGGCCGCGCCTTCGAGATCTGGAAGTCGCAGGGGAGCCCCACCGGGGCCGCCGGCGACGCGCTCCGCGAGCCGAACATGCGGCTGGCGGAGGAGCAACTCCTCCGCGAGGCCCTGGGCGCAACCCCTTGAAGCCGCGGTCGAGGGTCGGGGCCGGCGACGCCCTGGGCCTTCGCAACAAATTGGGCTATCCTGGCAATCTAAACAATGTGCATTCGATCGATGCAAACCTGAAGAAATTTTTTTCGCGCTTAAGATCCGTTCGATCCGAACGTAGATAAGAGCGACGGAGGGGCGATCACGCCCGGGGGTCTCGACCCCGCGTGGGGGATGCGGCCCGGCGGGACCCCGCCCCGAGGCCGTCGACCGTGTCACGGACACCAAGGGAGCGACATCGATGAGGAAGCACCAGTTCACGCCCGACGGCGTCGTCGCGATGGAGGAGCGGGCCCTGCTCAGCGGTGGGCTCCGGTTCCCCGCGATCGCCGGGGGGGCCCACACGCTGGGCTACAGGGGGGCGTTCGTCCTCACGAGCCGGACCTACCAGCAGATCCAGGCCGGCGTGGACTCGGCCATCCAGAACTTCAACCGCACGGCGTTGACGCTATACGACCGCCAGGGCGGGTTCAGCCACGCGTTCTACTCCAGGCTGGGCGTGGGGACGTACGGCGACGGGGCCCGGCCGTACCTCTACGCCCGCGGCACGGCCCTGGCGAACGTCGACGCCCGCATGACGTCGCTGGAGTCCCGGCTGCCGTTCGGCGGCGGGCGGGGCGCGAACAACCCGACCGGCGGCTCGGGGCTGTCCAACCTCACCGCGCTGACCAGCCTGAACCCGGGGCTGGGGGGCTCGGTCGGCAACATGTCGGTGGCCGAGCTGCTGGAGACGGCCGTCGCCGTCTCGTCGACGCGCCAGGAGCTGGCGCAGAACATCAACACGGTCCGGACGCAGGTCCTGGCCTGGCACGGCCCCGAGATGGGCGTGCTCCCCTCCTACATCGCCGCGTTCGGCCCCGGCGGGGCCCGCTACTTCGGCACCCGCAACACCTGACCCCGGCGCGGCCCCGGCCGGCGAAGCCCCGGCCGGGGCCCCTCGAATCGTGCCTCGCCCCTTGAAGTCGGGGCCCCGCGGCGGGAGATTGGAGTCGCGCCCGCCCGAGATCGAGGCGACGAGGAGCGACCCCGCCGTGGATGCGACCCCCGAGCCCCCCGCCGAGTCGACCACGAGCGTCGACGCCGCCCCAGGACCGCCGCCGGGCGCGCCCCCCGCCGCGCCCTCGGCCGCCGACCTGCTGGAACGGGCCGCCGACATGGGGGGCCTGAACACCCTGGCTCTCGTCCTGGTCGTGGTCGCGACCAGCCTCTACCTGCTGGAGCGCCTGGAGCCGGTCCTCCGGCCGCTGCTCATCGCGGTCCTGCTCTGCTACCTCTTCCTGCCGCTCTACCATCGGCTCCGCCGCCGGACCTCGGCGATGGTCGCGTTCCTGCTGATCAGCGTCGGCTTCACCGTCGGCGCGCTGGGGATCGGCCGGATGATCTACCACGACGTCGCCACCCTCGACCAGAACCGGCCGCGATACCAGGAGCGCGAGGCCGAGCTGGAGCGCCTCGCCCGCGCGACGGCCGCCCGGCTGATCCCCGGCGCCGACCCCAGGCCCGCCGAGGGGGCCGAGGTCGAGCCCGAAGTCTCCCTGACCGCCGAGCTGTCGCAACGGCTGGTCCGGGGGGCGGCGTCGGCCTTCGTCTCGATCGGCCTGGAGTCGATCGTGATCGCCTTCTACATGATCTTCCTCCTCCAGTCGGCGGCCGGCCTGCCGGGGCGGATCCGGGCGAGCTTCTCGTCGGATCGCGCCGGGCGGATCATGGAGATCGTCGAGACGATCAACCGGGCGATCTCCGACTACCTCCGGGTGAAGGTCCAGGCGAGCCTGATGGTCGCCCTGCCGGTCTGGGGCCTGTGCGAGGCCTTCGGCGTCACGGGGGGGGCGACCTGGGGCGTGCTCACCTTCTTCGGCAACTTCCTCCCGTACATCGGGCCCCTGATCGCGATCATCCCCCCCCTGGCGATCGCGCTCGTGGAGTTCCCCATCATCTGGCCCCCGCTGGCCTTCGGCGCGGTCCTGCTGGCGATCCACGGGGTGACCTCGAACCTGATCGAGCCGGCCATGACGGGCAAGGCATTGGGGCTCAACCCGCTGGTGGTCCTGGTCGGCCTGGCGTTCTGGAGCCTGCTCTGGGGGTTCGTCGGGATGGTCCTGGCGGTGCCGCTGACGGTCATCTTCAAGATCGTCCTGGAGCACACGCCGGCCACCCGCCCGATCGCCCGCCTGATTTCGGAACAGGATTCGCTGTAATTTCCGTCGATCCCGGACGGCCCGTACAATTCACGCCGGGCGAAACGAGGGGCGCAAGGGGACGAGACGCGAATGCCGCAACCGAAGCGCGTGGTGATCGTCGGGGCGGGACCGGGAGGGCTGGCCTCGGCCATGCTCCTGGCGTCGGCCGGTTATCGGGTCACGGTCCTGGAACGCCAGCCGCGAGTCGGGGGGAGGACGTCGAGCTTCGAGGCCGACGGCTTCCGGTTCGACCTGGGGCCGACCTTCTTCCTCTATCCCCGCGTGCTGGAGTCGATCTTCCGGGCCGTCGGCCGCGACCTCCACGCCGAGATGCCGATGGTCCGGCTGGACCCGCAATATCACCTGGTGTTCGGCGGCGGCGGGGAGATCCGCGCGACGCCGGACATCCCCCGGATGGAGCGGGAGATCGCCGCGTTCTCGCCCGAGGACGCCGGCCGGCTGCGACGGTTCCTGGACGACAACCGCCGCAAGATGGACCAGTTCCGGGCGGTGCTGGAGTCCCCCTTCTGCCGCCTCCGCGACATGGCCTCCCCCCGGCTGACGAAGATGCTCCCCCTGCTCCGCCCCTGGCTCTCGCTGGACGGGGAGTTGAAGCGCTACTTCCGCGACCCTCGCGTCCGGCTGGCGATGACGTTCCAGTCGAAGTACCTGGGGATGTCGCCGTTCAACTGCCCGAGCCTGTTCTCCATCCTCTCGTTCCTGGAGTACGAGCACGGCGTCTTCCACCCCATCGGCGGCTGCGGCGCGGTGTCCGAGGCGATGGCCAGGGCCGCCGAGGAGATGGGGGCGACGATCTCCCTGGACGACCCGGTCGAGGAGATCCTGTTCCGGGGCCGGAAGGCGGTGGGCGTCCGGTCGCGGTCCGGGGTCCACGAGTGCGACGCCCTGGTCATCAACGCCGACTTCGCCCGCGCCATGACCCGCCTGGTCCCGGACCGCTTGCGGCCCAGGTGGTCCGACCGCAAGATCGCTCGCAAGCGGTTCTCCTGCTCGACGTACATGCTGTACCTGGGGATCGAGGGGCGGCGCGACGACCTGGCGCACCACACCATCTACCTGTCGCGCGACTACGTCGGGAACCTGGCGGACATCGAGAGCCGGCACGTCCTCTCGCGCGACCCGTCGTTCTACGTCCAGAACGCCTGCGTCACCGACCCGTCGCTCGCCCCGCCGGGGATGAGCACGCTCTACGTCCTGGTGCCGGTGACGCACCAGCACGGGAACGTCGACTGGCCTCGCGAGGCCCCGGCCTTCCGGGAGCTGGCGCTCGACCAGCTCGCGAAGGTGGGGCTCTCGGACATCCGGTCGCGAATCGTCTACGAGCGGCAGGTCACGCCGGCGGACTGGGACGTCGACTACGAGATCCACCTCGGGGCGACGTTCAACCTGGCGCACAACCTGTCGCAGATGCTCTACCTCCGGCCGCGGAACCGCTTCGAGGGGCTGGACTCGGTCTACCTCGTCGGTGGGGGGACGCACCCTGGGAGCGGGCTGCCGGTGATCTACGAATCGGCCCGGATCACGTCCGAGCTGGTGGGATCCGACCTGGGGCTGCCGGTCCCGGTCGGTCGCGACGAGATGCCGATGACGCCGACGGGCGTCGAGGCCGTGGCCCCGGGCGTCCCGGGGGGAGTGGACCTATGAAGAAGACGGGGCGCGTGGGGGTGGTCGGCGGCGGGCTGGCGGGGCTGGCCTCGGCCTGCGTCCTCGGGGCGCGGGGGTACGACGTCGTCCTGTTCGACAAGAACCCCTGGCTGGGGGGGAAGGCGGCCGTGCTGTCGGAGGGGGGGTGGCGGTTCGACATGGGGCCGACCATCCTGCTGATGCCCTCGGTCCTGGCCCGGATCTTCGCCGAGGCGGGCCGCGACCTGAAGGACGAGCTGGACCTCGTACCGCTCGACCCCCAGTGGCGGTCGTTCTTCGACGACGGCACGGTGCTGGACCTCCACGCCGACCGCGCCAGGATGGCCGAGGCGCTCGACGCCTTCGCGCCGGGATCGGGGGCGGGGGGGCAGTACGGGCGGTTCCTCGACTATTCCGAGCGGCTGGACGACATCTCGCGGCGGTTCTACTTCTGGAAGTCGATCGGCTCGGTCCGGGACATGTTCGACCCCGGCGCGTCGTTCAACGTCTCGACCCTGGGCGACCTCGTGAAGATGCGGCCGTGGAGCACGGTGGGCAAGACCGTGCGGTCGTTCGTGAAGGACGCCCGCGTGGCGCAGATGCTCGACCACTTCACGCAGTACGTCGGCTCGTCGCCCGACCTGTCGCCGGCCATCCTCTGCGGCATCGCCCACATGCAGACCGGCGAGGGGGTCTGGTATCCCCGCGGCGGCACCCGCGCCGTGGCCGAGGCCCTGGCCAGGCTCGCCGCCGATCTGGGCGTCGAGCTGGTGCCCGACGCCGACGTGACCTCGATCCGGACCGACGCCGCCGGCGCGGCCTCGGGCGTGACGCTGGCCGACGGCCGCGAGTTCCCGCTCGCCGCGGTGGTCTCGAACTCCGACGCCGTCCGCACCCATCGCGAGCTGCTCGCCGGCCGCCCGGCCGCGAGGGCCTTCGAGGGCCGTCGCAAGTACGAGGCGGCCTGCTCCGGCGTGGTCATGTACCTGGGGCTCGACCGCCGCCAAGAACAGCTCCGGCACCACGACTTCGTCTTCTCGCGCGACCCGCACGAGGAGTTCGACTACATCTACAACATCGGGGAGCCCGCCCCCGACCCCACCTGCTACCTCTGCGCCACCGCGGCCACCGAGCCCGAGACCGCGCCGCCGGGGGGCGAGGCGCTGTACATCCTGGTCCACGCGCCCTACCTCCGCCCCCATCACGACTGGAAGGCCATGTATCCGGCCTACCGGAAGGTGATCCTCGACAAGCTCGCGAGGACGGCGGGCCTGACCGACCTGGAAAGCCACATCAAGGTCGAGCGGTGGCTGACCCCCCAGGACATCCACGACCGTTACCGCGTCCTGGACGGCGCCATCTACGGGCTGGCGAGCCACGGGCGGCTGAACGGGGCGTTCAAGCCCGCGAACCGGAGCCCGGACGTGCCGGGGCTCTACCTGACCGGGGGCGCGGCGCACCCGGGGCCGGGGATGCCGATGGTGATGATGTCGGGCTGGATCGCGGCCGACGCCCTGGACTCCGACGGCATCGTCGAGCGCGTCCGCGACCGGACGCCGGCGGGCGCGGCGGGATGAGCCTCCCCAGGCGCTCGGAGTGGTTCTTCCGCGGCTTCCGGAAATACGCCCGACGGTACATCGCCCGCCACTTCCACGCCCTGCGGGTCGACCGCGACGGCCCGGCCCCCGTCGACCCGACGGGGCCGCTGGTCGTCGCCATGAACCACGCCTCCTGGTGGGATCCGATGACGGCCGTCGTCCTCAGCGAGCTGCTGGGCGCCGGCCGGGCCCACTACGCGCCGATGGACCAGCAGGGCCTGGACCAATACCGCGTCCTGGAACGGCTGGGGATCTTCGGCGTCGAGCTGGAGTCGGCCCGGGGGGGGATCGCGTTCCTGCGGAAGGCGACGGCCATCCTGGGCCGGCCGGAATCGGTCCTCTGGATCACGCCGCAGGGACGGTTCGCGGACGCCCGCGAGCGGCCGACGCGGTTCCGCGAGGGGTTGGGCCGACTTCTGCATCGGACGGCCGAGGTTTCCGTCATCCCGCTCGCCATCGAGTATCCTTTCTGGAACGACCGTCGCCCCGAGCTGCTCGTCCGCTTCGGCGGGACGATCGCCGTGGGCGACGGGGGTGCCCGGCCCGCCGAGGACTGGACCCGCCTGGTCGAATCCGCGCTCGAGGAGGCCCAGGACGCCCTGGCCGCGTCGAGTTGTTCGCGGGACGCCTCGCGCTTCGAGGCGTTGATCGCCGGGTCGGCCGGGGTCGGCGGGGTGTACGACCTGGGGCGTCGGCTGCGGTCGGCCCTCCGCGGCGAGGCGTTCTCGAAAGAGCATCGGATCCATCGATGACGGCGCTACTGATCGTCTGCCTGGCCCTGGCCCTCGTCCCGGCGGCGGTGTTCGCCGCGAACCTCCGGGCCTACCGGCCGCTCCCCCCGGCGGGGGACGGCCCGATCCCGCCGATCTCGGTCCTGATCCCGGCCCGCGACGAGGAGGCGGGGATCGGCGAGGCGCTCGCCTCCATCCTCGCCAGCCCCTCCCCGCTGGAGGTGGTGGTCCTGGACGACGACTCGGAGGACGGGACCGCCGAGGTCGTCCGCTCGATCGCCGCGAGGGACGACCGGGTCCGGCTGGTCTCCGGCGAGGGGCCGCCGCCGGGCTGGAACGGCAAGCAGCACGCCTGCTGGCGGCTGGCCCACGAGGCCCGCCACGACCTGTTCGTCTTCCTGGACGCCGACGTCCGCCTCGCCCCCGACGCCCTGCCCCGCGTCGCCCGGTTCATTGCGGATTCGGGCGCCGACCTGGCGAGCGGCATCCCGCGCCAGGTGACGGCGAGCCCGATGGAGAGGCTGATCATCCCGCTGATCCATTTCGTGATGCTGGGGTTCATGCCGATCTCGAGCATGCGGCGGACGCGGATCCCGTCGCTCTCGGCGGGATGCGGGCAGTTGTTCGTGGCGCGTCGCGACGGCTACTTCGACGCTGGGGGGCACGAGGCGATCCGGGCGTCGCGGCACGACGGGATCAAGCTCCCCCGGGCGTTCCGCGCGGCCGGGCTGAGGGTCGACCTGTTCGACGCGACCGACGCGGCCTCCTGCCGGATGTACCGCTCGGCCGGCGAGGTCTGGCGGGGCCTGTCCAAGAACGCCGGCGAGGGGCTCGCCGCGCCCAGGTTGATCGGGCCGATGTCGGTCATCCTCCTGGGCGGCCAGGTCGCGCCGTTCGTCCTGGCGGTCGCCGCGGCCCTCGGCCTCCCCCGCCCCTGGACGACGATCGAAGTCGCCCTGGCGGCCGCCGCCCTCCTCGCCGCCTGGCTCCCCCGGCTGGTCGCGGCGGCGCGGTACCGGCAGTCGTGGTTCGGCGCGGCGCTACACCCGATCGGCGTGGCGCTGCTGGTCCTGCTCCAGTGGAACGCCCTCGCCCGCGACCTGCTGGGCCGTCCCAGCACCTGGAAAGGCCGCGACCGGACGCCCGCGCCGGCCGAGTGAAGGGATGGCTCCGTTCTGGCTTCGTTCGTCGCGCCGCGACGCGTCGAAGTTTCACGCAATATCCATCATCACAACGACTTAACGATCGTTTCGCGTTGGCTTCGTTCGTCGTGTTCGAAGTGGTTTTTCGCCTCGCGTCGGGCTCGTCCGAGCGTGAAACGCGCGTGCCGTCTCCCAGGGGTTGAGACCCTGATACCTTTTCGGGGAGCGAGCCCGTTGAGCAGGCGTCGCGATCCTGGCGTCCCGAGACGGCGACGGTCTTCCCCCCTGGTGGGGGAAGACAGACTCCGAAGGAGTCAAAGGAGGGGGAGCCCGCCCGCCGAGCTTCGGAGTTCGGAACCTCGGCCCAGGCCGACGGCCGTGGGAAAGCCCCGGCAATCCGCGACGGCCATCCTACTCGCCCCCCCTCATCCGGCCCTTCGGGCCACGTTCCCCCACCGGGGGGGAAGGGCGTTGGGATGGCCGCTCGGGAGTCGTCGGCGAGGCCGCGGGCCTGGGCGCGCCAGGCAAGACGCGGCTTCCGTCGGCTTCCAATCCTGATGCCGGGTTGTCAAAGAACCGGGGAAGTCGCCTTCCCACGGTCATGATCCGCCGTGCGTCGGGAGGATTTCAGGAATATCGACGAAGGATGGGAAAAAACCACCAAGGCGTTCGGGGCGTCAGCCGACGTGGTGGAAGATGGCGAAGAGGACCAGGCCGAAGGCCGCGACCAGGAGCCACGACTTGACCTGAGCGCGGAGCGCCGGGGGCCAGAGAGGGGGATGGGCGCGGGCGCGGACGCGGCCGACGACCCCGGAGCAGGCGTGGTGGCGGGCGCGCAGGGCGAGGTCGGTGCCGCCGCAATCCAGGCAATGGTACTGGACCAGCGAGGAGGCGACGCAGGCGGCGAAGAGGGTGGAGAGGAACAGGTAGAGGTTCCGGACCTCCAACGAGTAGCGGAAGAGCGCCCAGACCCCCAGGAGCGCGACGGCGGCCAGCAGCGGGTTGGCGACCAGCCGTTGCTGCTCGACCAACGCCGCGTGGTCGATGATGATCGAATGCCTCGTCGTGTCGAGGTCGGGATCGAACGTGGTCATCATGCCCCCCTCCCCAAGTCTCCTTGACACCCTCCCGAACGGATCTCGATAATCCCTAGTCTTCAACGGAGTCAGATCGTCCCCCTTCCCAGGGCGCGCCTTCTCCGGGATCCTGCCGCGATGCGCGACGTCTCCCATGGCGGCCCACTTCCGATCGGATCCCAAGCATCGTGAGCAAGGTCATCCCCGCCGCGTCGTCGCGCCTCGAAGAAGCCCTGGCCGAGCGGATCCTCGTCCTCGACGGGGCAATGGGCTCGGTCATCTATTCGTACGAGCCCACCGAGGAAGATTACCGCGGGGCCCGGTTCGCGAACCATCCGATCCAGCTCAAGAATTGCACCGAGGTCCTGGTCCTCTCGCAACCGAAGATGATCGAGGACATCCACCGCGCCTATTTGGAGGCCGGCGCAGATATTATCGAGACCGACACCTTCAACAACAACCCCCTCTCCCTGGAAGAATTCGGCCTCGAGGAGCACGTCCGCGAGTTGAACGTCCGCGCCGTGGAGATCGCCCGGCGGGCGGCCGACGACTACACCCGGCGGAATCCCGCCAGGCCGCGGTTCGTGGCGGGGAGCATCGGGCCGACGAAGAAGCAGCTCTCGATGGGGATCCACGTCGAGGATCCGGGCCGTCGCGACGTGACGTTCGACGAGATGGTCGCCAACTACAAGGTGCAGATCGCCGCGCTGGTGGAGTCCGGGGTCGACCTGCTGCTGCCGGAGACCTCGTTCGACACGCTGGTGATGAAGGCGTGCCTGTTCGCGATCGACCAGTATTTCGAGGAGACCGGGCGGCGGCTGCCGGTGATGATCTCCGGCACCATCTTCGACAACAACCGCACCCTCTCCGCCCAGCCGGTCGAGGCGTTCTACTACTCGGTGTCGCACTACCCGGCGGTCAGCGTCGGCCTGAACTGCGCGGTGGGGGTCGACCAGATGCGCGGGTCGATCGAGGCGCTCTCGGCGATCTGCGAGACCGGCGTGAGCTGCTACCCCAACGCCGGGATGCCCGACGGCTTCGGCGGGTTCCAGGGGGACCGCGACCACACCGCCAAGGCGCTGGGCGAGTTCGCCCGCAACGGCTGGCTGAACCTGGTCGGCGGCTGCTGCGGCACGACGCCCGAGTGGATCGCCGCCATCGCGAAGGCCGTCGACGGCGTCCCCCCGCGCAAGGTCCCGGACCTGCCGGGGTACGCCACCTACAGCGGCATGGAGCCGCTGGTGGTGCGCCCCGAGACGAACTTCGTCATGGTCGGCGAGCGGACGAACATCACCGGCTCCAAGAAGTTCGCCCGGCTCATCAAGTCGGGCGACTACGAGGCGGCGCTCGCCGTGGCTCGCGACCAGGTGGAGGCCGGCGCGAACATCATCGACGTGAACATGGACGAGGGGCTCATCGACGGCGTCGCCGCGATGACGCGGTTCCTCAACCTGATCTCCGCCGACCCGGCCATCGCCAAGGTCCCCATCATGATCGACTCCTCCAAGTGGGAGGTGATCGAGGCGGGGCTGAAGTGCGTGCAGGGCAAGTCCGTCGTCAACTCGATCAGCCTGAAGGAGGGCGAGGAGAAGTTCCTCGAGCAGGCCAGGCTGGTGAGGCGCTACGGCGCGGCGGTGGTCGTGATGGCGTTCGACGAGACCGGCCAGGCGACCGCGAAGGACGACAAGGTGCGGATCTGCAAGCGGGCCCACGACCTCCTGGTCGAGAAGGCCGGCTTCGCGCCCGAGGACATCATCTTCGACGTCAACATCCTGACCGTCGGCACCGGGATCGAGGAGCACAACAACTACGCGGTGGAGTTCATCGAGGCCGTCCGCGAGCTGAAGCGGGTCCTGCCGAAGTGCAAGACGTCCGGCGGCGTGAGCAACGTCTCGTTCTCGTACCGCGGCAACGACGTGGTGCGCGAGGCGATGAACGCGGCGTTCCTCTACCACGCCATCCGGGCGGGGCTGGACATGGGGATCGTCAACGCCGGCCAGCTGGAGGTGTACGAGGAGATCCCCAAGGACCTGCTGGAGAAGGTGGAGGACGTGCTCCTCAACCGCCGCCCCGACGCGGCCGACCGCCTCACCGAGTTCGCCGAGACCATCAAGTCCGAGGGCAAGAAGGACAAGGGGAAGGACCTCGCCTGGCGCGACGCCCCGGTCGCCGAGCGGCTCAAGCACGCCCTGGTGACGGGGACCACCGACTTCGTCGAGCAGGACGTGGACGACGCGCTGAAGGAGTACCCCAAGCCGCTCTCGATCATCGAGGGCCCGCTGATGGACGGCATGAACGTCGTCGGCGACCTGTTCGGCGCCGGCAAGATGTTCCTGCCGCAGGTGGTGAAGAGCGCCCGCGTGATGAAGAAGGCGGTCGCCCAGCTCACCCCGCTGATGGAGGCGGAGAAGGCCCGCGCCCTGGCGGCCGGCGAGGCCGCGAGCGACCGCAAGGCCCGGGGCCGGATCGTGATGGCGACGGTGAAGGGGGACGTCCACGACATCGGCAAGAACATCGTGGGAGTCGTCCTGGCTTGCAACGACTACGAGGTGATCGACCTCGGCGTCATGATCCCCTGCGAGAAGATCCTGAAGACGGCGAGGGAGCACGACGCCGACGCGATCGGCCTCTCCGGGCTCATCACGCCGTCGCTGGACGAGATGGTCCACGTCGCCAGCGAGATGCAGCGCGAGGGCTTCGCGATCCCACTGCTGATCGGCGGGGCGACGACCAGCCAGAAGCACACCGCCGTGAAGATCGCGCCGCGGTACGAGGGGCCGGTCATCCACGTCAAGGACGCGTCTCGGAGCGTCGGCGTGGTCGACCGGCTGACGCGGCCCGAGGCGCTGGAGGCGCTCAACCGCGAGAACCGCGAGATGCAGGAACGCGAGCGCAAGGCGTTCGCCGGCCGTCGCGCGCGGAATCTGGTGTCGCTGGAGGAGGCCCGCGCCCGCCGCGCCCAGGTGGAGTGGGACCAGCCGCCGGCGAAGCCGTCGTTCACGGGGGTCCGCAGGCTGGACAAGTACCCGCTGGACAGGCTGGCCACGTTCATCGACTGGTCGCCGTTCTTCTCGGCGTGGGAGATGAAGGGGAAGTACCCCAAGATCCTGGACGACCCGACCTACGGCAAGGAGGCCCGCGATCTGTTCGAGAAGGGGAGCGCCCTGCTGGAGCGGATCATCAACGACGGCTCGCTGACGGCGAACGGCGTCTACGGCTTCTTCCCGGCCAACTCGGTCGGCGACGACGTGGTGCTGTACACCGACGAGTCCCGGACGGAGGAGCTGACGCGGTTCCACTTCCTCCGCCAGCAGTGGCAGCGCGACGGCCAGAACGAGTTCCGCTGCCTGGCCGACTTCGTCGCGCCGAGGGAGTCCGGGCTGGCCGACTACCTGGGGGCGTTCGCCGTCACGGCGGGGCTGGGCGCGCACGACCTCATCATGGAGTTCAAGCGCGACCTGGACGACTACAACGCGATCATGGTCGAGGCCCTGGCCGACCGGCTGGCCGAGGCGTTCGCCGAGGCGCTCCACGCCCAGGCCCGCCGCGACTGGGGCTTCGGCGCCGACGAGGGGCTGTCGCGCGAGGAGCTGATCGAGGAGAAGTACCGCGGCATCCGCCCCGCCGCCGGCTACCCCGCATGCCCCGACCACACCGAGAAGTCCACGCTCTGGAAGCTGATCGACCCGAAGAGCTCGGGGATCGAGATCACCGAGACGTTCGCCATGTACCCCGGGGCGTCGGTCAGCGGGCTCTACTTCTCCCACCCGAAGGCCCGCTACTTCGCCGTCGACTTCCTCCAGCGCGACCAGGTGGAGGAGTACGCCGCGCGCAAGGGCATGCCGCTGGCCGAGGTCGAGCGCTGGCTGGCGTCGAACCTCTCCTACGACCCGACGTGAGGCCCGCCCCCTGCCCCAACCCCGGCGGATGAACTACAATGGATCGTGCGTGCCCGGATCAGGGGGCGACTTTCGCCCCGTCCGGGCCGCGAATCCGCGGGGGTCCGACGCCGATGATTGTCACTCGTTCCCGCGCCGCGGCGCTGTTCGCCTCCGCCGCGGCCTTCGTCGCGATCGCGGCCCTCTCGCCCCCGGCGGCCTCGCAGGACGGGGCCGGCCTGCTCGACCTGGCGCGGGCCACGACCGATTCGGGCATGCCGTACCCGGACCACGTCCGGCCGCAGGCGCATCACCCGCAGCAGCGGCGGAGCGTGGTGCATCACTACGCGTACCCGTATCCCGGCTACTACCACGGCGACCCCGACGCGGGCTTCCGCAACCCCGAGGGCCGGGGCCGTTACGCCGAGTTCTATACGCCCCAGGACACCGCGACCCAGGGCAAGGATCCCACCCAGGTCGCGAGCTTCGCCCGATCCAACGGCGCGCCCGACCGCGCCGAGCAGCTCGCCGCCTACAACGCCGGCACCCAGCGCTACAACGCCATCCAGCGCCACATCGACAGCTACGCCCGCCCCTACTGGGGCGCCGGCTTCGGCGTCGGGGGCTTCGGCGGCTTCTGGTAAGCCGACGACATCCTCAGAATCAGAAGTCGTCGCCCCCGCGCGGGCGCTGGGGCGCGGCGGGCTTCCTGGCGGCCTTGGGGGCGTCGGCGAGCTTCTTGAGGTACTTCTCGGGGGACTCCAGGAACTCGTCGCGGCAGCCGGAGCAGCAGATGGGGTACGACTTGCCCTGGTAGGTCAGCGACATCGCCGCCGCGCCGCCGGTGACGACGCATTCGGGCCGGTCGGCCCGGCTCGACCCGGCGGCGAAGGTCTCGCCTTCCTTGGTGAGCCCGGTCTCCAGCACCTTGCGGAACGCCCCCGCGCGCGACGCCCGGCGCTCGGCGGAGAGGGTGTAGCGGACGTAGTTGGCGTTCGGCCGGATGGTGATCCGCTCGGCGGGCTTGCCGGGCGGGACGCCCTGGCGGTCGAGCGTCAGCAGCTTGCCGCCGCCGTCGAGCTTCCCCTCGTAGACGACCCCGTCGCCCCCCTCGGCGGCCTCGGCCGTCAGGACGTAGACCTCGCGGGCCTGGTCGTACGCGAGCTTGCCGGCCTTCAGGGTTTTGGAGTTCTCCAACGCGACCGACATCCCCACGGGCTTGCCGTCGGCGAAGGTCCAGGCCCAGGCGTGGGTCTCGGTCCACCCCCGCACGCGCTGGGATGGATCCTCCCGGTTCACCCCCTGCCCCTTCCAGCTCCCCACCAGGTATTCCAGCGGGGCGAACGGCGCGGGGATCGCCCGGTCGTCGGCCGGGGCCGGGGCCGCGATCAGGGCGAAGGCCAGGGCGAAGGCCAGGAGGTTTCGCATCGGCGGTCGGGCTCCGGGAGGGTCGAGATAGGTCGATGTTAACGTCCCCTCTCCCGCCGGGAGAGGGTGGCCCGAAGGGCCGGGTGAGGGTCGCCGGACTGTAGACATAGCGGCGGTTCCGGACTTCCGGCGGCCCTCACCCGCCGCTGCTCGGCTACTCAGCCCGGTGGGAAGAGGAGATGAGGAGACGGCGAATACCTTCCAGCACGCCATCCAGTTCGGCCAGGACGTCATCGTTCGTGTATCGGACGACACGTAATCCGCGGGCACGTAGCCACTCGTCCCTGCGGGAATCATACGCGCCGCGGTCCTCATGGCTCTCGCCGTCGATCTCGACGACCAGTCCGTGCTCGGCCGAGTAGAAGTCGAGGATGTATTCGCCGAGCACGACCTGCCGGCGGAACTTGGCACCGGCCAGCCGCCCGTTTCTCAAGGCGGCCCAGAGCAACTGTTCGGGACGGGTCGCCTCGCGGCGGAGCCGACGAGCCCGGCGGAGCGATTCCGGATCGGTGGGATGGTGGTTGTTCGGCATGGTCGCGGCCGGAGGGGGGCATACGTCACACGTGTCGGAGGCCGCTGCGGCGCGAGGGTCGGGAACGGTAGCTATCTCTACTGATCCGACGACCCTCACCCGCCGCTGCGCGGCTGCCCTCTCCCGGCGGGAGAGGGGACGAAATTCACCCCAGCCGCGTCAGGATTGGCGTACGTCACTCCGCGGCCGGCTTGTTCGCCGCCGGGGGGCGGCGGAAGAGGCCCTGGACGAGGGAGACGGCGGGGCTCCGGGGGGGGCGGAGGCCTTCGATGATGTTGGCGCGGGTGAGGCCTTCGCCGACGGGCAGGTCGACGTCGATGTAGCCGATCATCATCTCCTCGAAGGTCTGCTCGCCCCAGCGGACGGTCTTGGTCGGGTCGGGGTTGCTGGGGTTGTCGGCCGAGTTGTCGAAGTGGGCCGTGCAGTCGATGACCGTGCCGGCGGGGAGGGTCATCGGCTCTTTCAGCGTGTAGTAGCTCTGCCAGCCGAAGTCGTACGACGGGACCGACAGCAGGGTCGCGGGCTCCTCGCCGGGCCTCGTCACCACGTACTCGAAGCTCTTGCCCCGGACGTGCATGTGGGGGAACAGGCTCAGCAGCCGGACCTCCTTCGGCACCTTGAACGTGGCCGTGACCGGGACGTTGGGCTCGCCGGGGGGGATGACGAATCGCGGCTGGGCGATCGGCACCGTGTACGCCTCGCGGGTCACGGGGCCCTTGGCGAGGATCAGGCCGAGCTTGCTGCGGTCCTGGCGGGCCTTGCCGTTCGGGGTGTAGTGCAGCTCGAACAGGAAGTCGCTGCCGGCGGGGATCTTCTTGGCCGTCCCCTGGGGGAGATCCGTCGGCATGTCCCCGGGCGCGTAGCCGCAGAGGTGGGAGCCCCCCAGGCCCGCCCGACGCCGCCCGGTGTGGTCGTCGACGTAGACGATGACGTGGTGGACGACCGACCTCTCGCTCGGCATGATCTCGGCGGCGCGGACCCAGACGTCCTCCTTGAAGTTCGACGGGACGCGGACGTGGACGTAGTTCATCACCCCTTGCGCCGGGATGGACTGGGCCTCGGGGATCTCGAAGACCAGGTCGGGCTCGCCGATCGACCAGCCCTCGGGATAGTCCTTCGCGGGGGGGAGTTCCCGGGGGTCGCCCAGCGGCAGGCCCTGGTCGATCCAGGCGAGGAGCCGGGCGCGCTGGTCGGCGGAGAGGCTGCGGTCGTTGGCGAACTCGCCGTGGCGGGGGTCGGCGTGCCAGGGGGGCATCCTGCGCTCGTCGACGACCTCGCGGATCATGGCCGAGTGCTTCCGGATCTCGTCGTAGCTCGTCAGCGGGAACGGGGCGACCTGCCCCGGCCGGTGGCAGGACTGGCACTTCTCCTGGATGATCGCGGCGGCGGACGAGGCGAACGTCACCGGGCCGACATCCTCCGGCGAGGGGCCCTCGGCGTCTCGTAGGTGGCGGATCTCGTCGGCGGGGACGCGGACGCGCCGGGCTTCGGCCTTCGCGGCCTCGGGCTTCGGCGCGACCCGCTCGATCAGGCAGCCGGCGACCTCCGTGGCCGCGACCTCGACGGGGCGGCGGGCCAGGACGGACTCGATCGCCTCGCGGAGATGATGGCGCGTCGGATCGGGCTTGCGCTTGCCGATGACGTACTGGTCGTCCACCGAGCCTCGGTAGCGGACGGTCGCCGAGCCGTCCAGCAGGACGACCTCCGGGGTGCGCTCGGCCATCAGGGCGTCGGCCACGCGGTTGTCGGGATCCTTGAGGATGGGGAATTCGATGCCGAACTCCTCCGCCTTGGCGGCGATCTCCTCCTCGGTGTCGTGGGCGTTGGAGTCGATCGCCAGGAAGACGATGCCCTTCGGGGCGAACTCCCGGTGCAGCTCCGCCAGGCGAGGGTAGTACAGGTCGCCGACGGGGCACTCGGTCCCGACGAAGGCGATCACGGCGCCCGCCTTGCCGCCGAAGCCGTAGAGCCGGACGTCGGCCTTGGTCGTCGCGTCCTTCAGCGTGAAGTCCGCCGCCCGGACGCCGACCATGCGGTCCAGGGCCGGCGTCTCCTCGTCATCGGCCCAGGCGCGGGGGATCGCCAGGGCGGCGGCGATCGTCAGCAGGGCCGCCGTCGGTATCCGTGCGGAACGGAGCATTCAGTGACCTCGGATGGGATTGATGACGAGCCCTCGGCCCCGGGCGGCCGAAAGCGACCTTGTACGAAACCGGGATACCCCATAATACACGCGATGCGCCGTGGCGTCGGCGCGCGCACGCGCGGTCGGAGGCGCCGCGCCCAATGATTACCCTCCCGCCCCCGCGAAGGTTTCTCGTCCGCGAGTTTCCGGAACACGACGGGCCCACGAACCACGGAGAGATCCCAGATGAGCACGGACGCTCGCGCCGCCGACATCGCCGCGCCTCTGGTGCCGTTGGAGGCCGGAATTTCGACGGGCGAGGACGACCGCTGGTTCGTCCGCGCGAGCTGGATGCTCGTGGGGCTGGGGCTCCTGGTCCGGCTCGTCCGGTTCGCGGTCGACTACCCCATCTGGCACGACGAGGCGTTCCTGGCCGCGAGCCTGTGGGACCGCGGCCCCGCCGAGCTGGCCCGGCCGCTCGAATACGGCCAGGTCGCGCCCTGGATGTTCCTGGTCGTGGAACGGCTCTTCGTGGCGACACTCGGCTACAACGAGATGACGCTCCGCCTGTTCCCGACGCTCTGTGGCATGGCCAGCCTGGTGGTCTTTCGGCACGTGGCCTCGCGGATGCTGCGGGGCTGGGGGCTGGTGCTGGCGACGGGCGCGCTGGCCGTCGCGTTCTACCCGATCCGCCACGGCAACGAGATCAAGCCCTACGCGACCGACCTGCTGGCGGCGACGGTCCTCCTGGCGTTCGCCGTCGAGTACCTCCGGCGGCCGGACCGGTCGCGGTGGTGGTGGATCGCCGCGGCGACGACGCCCGTCCTGCTGGGGCTGTCGTATCCGGCCGTGTTCGTCGCCGGGGGGGTGGCCGCGGCGCTCGCGCCGACGGTCCTGCTCCGGGGGAGCAATCGGGTCCGCGCGGCGTTCGTGGCCTACGGCCTGGCGATGGTCGCGTCGTTCGGGGTGATCTACCTGGCGGCGACCTCCTCGCAGCAACAGGCGATGGGGGACCATTACCGCTTCGGATACTGGCGAGAGTCGTTCCCGCCGCTGGACGCTCCCCTGTGGATCCCCGCCTGGCTGCTGGACGTCCACGCCGGGAACCTGGCGGCATACCCGGTGGGGGAGCGTCGCGGGGGCAGCGCCGCGACCCTGATCTGCGCGATCGTCGGCGTGCTGGCCCTGTGGCGGTCGGGCCGCCGCGCGACCGCCGGCGTGCTGCTGGCGCCGTTCGGGATGGGGCTGGTCGCGGCGTTCCTGGGGAAATACCCCTACGGGGGCGAGGCGCGGGTGGTCCAGTACCTGGCGCCGTCGATCTGCCTGACGGCCGGGCTCGGGATGGCCGCGCTGGCCGCGAGGCTCCGACGCCCCGGCGCGGCGGAGCGCGTCCCGCGGCTCCTCCTGGGGGCGATGGTCGCGCTGGGGGCGGGGCTGATCGTCAAGGACCTGGCGATGCCCTATCGCGTCTACAAGGACGTGAAGGCCCGCGAGTTCGCGCGCGAGTTCTGGGCCGAGCAGGCCCGCGACGCCGACCTCGCCTGCGCGAAGGTCGACCTCGGCGTGGAGATCGACCCGCACTCGTGGAAGGCGGGGATGTCGGCGGTTTATTTGTTCCACCAGCGGCTTTATTCGCCGAGGCATCGCGCCGGGGAGCCGTTCCGGGCGACGCCCGATTCCTGGTCGGAGGGGCGTCCGCTGCGGCTGGTGCTGTACCGGGACTTCTCCGCCGACGACCCGAACATGCAGGCGCTGCTGATCGCCATGGGCCGCGACTACGAGCTGCTCGACGCGCGCGAGTACGTGGTGGATCCGGGGCCGACGAGGGAGTCGTGGCTGCGCGACGCCTACGGGGTGTTCGACTTCGTCCCCCGGCGGGGGGATGGGGAGGAGACGGCCGCCGGCGCGGTCGAGGGGGCCGGGCGGTTCTAAAACCGTTGGTTGTCTCTGGCCTTCGGGGCGACGCGGGGATAAGCTGAGAGGTGAAGTGGGCGCGAGGCCTCTCCCGGCCAGGGGGGGGCGTCGCGACCCGAGGTTGACGATGTCACAATTCGTCGCGACGGGGCCCGTCATGCACGTGGAGGCGGTGATCCTTCCGGAGCTTGGGGCGGGACCCGAAACGCCGATCGTCGTCAGCTACTGGTACGTCGGGCGAGGCGGCTTCGTTTGGGAGGGGGAGCGTCTGGTCGAGATTTCGGCCGGCCCCCTGACCTTCGACGTCCCCGCGCCGGCGACCGGACGCCTCGTCGAGATCCGCGGCCGGGAAGACGACCTCGTGAAGCCGGGGGCGATCCTCGGCTACGTCGCGCCGGCCGAGTGAGATCGGGCGGAGGCGTCCGGGATCCGGGCGACGACCGGGGCGTCGGCGGTCGCGGCGACGTCACGCGCTGGCGCTAGCTTGTCAGGTCGCCGTCGGTCATGACCACGTTTCACGAACGATCCGCGGGCGTCATCCCCTATCATCGCGGCGAGGACGGGAGCTACAGCTTCCTGGTCCTCCACTCCGCGACGGTGAGGAACCCCCGCGCGAAGTGGGAATTCCCCAAGGGGGGCGTCGAGGCCGGCGAGTCCACGCGCCAGGCCGCCGGCCGCGAGTTCCAGGAGGAGACCAGCCTGTCGGAGTGGGAGTTCCGCGAGGGCTTCGAACGCACCCTCTCGTACACCTACATCCGGCGCGGGCGGAAGGTGGTCAAGACGGTGGTCTACTACCTGGTGTGCGTCCGCGCCCCCATCCTGCCGACGCCCTCGCTGGAGCACGTCGAGGATCCCCACGGGCACTGGTACCACTGGGGGAGCTTCGAGGAGATCAACCGCCTCCTCTACCATACCAAGATCCGCCAGGTCTTCGCCGACGCCCAGGCCTGGCTCCTCGACGCCGACCGCGACGGCCCGCCGGCGGGGGATTGAGCTTGGAGGGCGGGGCGTCCGGTCGCGCGAACGCGGGCTACGATACCCATCCTTCGCCCCCCTGGTGGTGCTCCGTCGAAAACCACGATGGAGCCGGGACGGGCCTCCCATCACCCCTCGTGGGAGAAGGTGGCCGAAGGCCCGATGAGGGGGGGACCGGCCCCGCATCCCCCGGCCCGCGAGGGATGCCAATCCGACGGCCGCCGCTCGCGCCTCCCTCATCCGCCCCTACGGGGCACCTTCTCCCCCGAGGGGAGAAGGGAGGCATGGCAGCAGTTCCATCCCGCCGCCGATGCGCCGCCCCCAGGGCGGTCGCCGCTCGCCTTGGGGCCATCGCGGGGGTAGGATGCCATCAAGGAGGATCGCCGCGTGACGACCCAGGCCAATGAGACGCCCCGGCCCCATCCGGGGTTCTTCCTCGCCCTCGAAGGGCCCGACGGCGGCGGCAAGTCGACGCAGGCCGCGCGGGCGGCGGACTGGCTGCGCTCGCTGGACTTCGACGTGGTCGCCTGCCGGGATCCCGGCGGCACGGCCCTGGGCGAACGCCTCCGCGCCGTGATCCTCGCCGACGAGTCGGTCCACCCGACGATGCGGGCCGAGATGCTCCTCTACATGGCGAGCCGGGCGCAGCTCGTGGACCAGGTGGTGCGGCCGGCGCTGGCGGCTGGGCGGATCGTGGTCTCGGACCGGTTCCTGCTCTCCAACATCGTGTATCAGGGGGTCGCCGGGGGGCTGGACGCGGCCGAGGTCGCGCGGGTCGGCGCGGCGGCGACCGGCGGCCTGCTCCCGGACCTGACGCTGATCCTGGACGTCGCGCCGGAGGTCGCCCGCGAGCGGACGGGCCCGGCGCGCGACCGGATCGAGCGCCGGCCGGCGGAATATCAGGCGAAGGTGCGCGCGGGGTTCCTGAACCCCGCGGGGCTGTACGACGCCCCGGTCGTCACGATCGACGCCGGGGCCGGGCCGGACGCGGTGTTCGGGCGGATTCAGCGGGAGGTGGAACGTGTCCTGGGGCTCGGTTCGCGGCCATGACCGCGTGGTCGACGAGTTGCGGAGGGCCGCCCGCTCGGGCCGGTTCCCGCACGCGTTGCTGTTCGTCGGCCCCGAGGGGGTCGGCAAGCGGACGTTCGCGCTGCGGCTGGCCCAGGCGCTCCTGTGCGAGGAGCGGCCCGAGGCCGAGCTGGAGCCCTGCGGCTCGTGCCCCGGCTGCGCGCAGGCCGAGGCCCAGACCCACCCAGACCTGCTCACGGCCGGCCGGCCCGAAGACAAGCAGGAGCTGCCGATCAAGGTGATCCGCGACCTCTGCGACGACTTCGCCCTGAAGCCGGCGCGCGGGGGCCGCAAGGTGGCGATCGTCGACGACGTGGACTCCATGAACGAGGAGGCGGCCAACGCCTTCCTCAAGACGCTGGAGGAGCCCCCCCCCGGCGCGGTGCTGGTCCTGCTGGGGACCTCCGCGGAGCGGCAGCTGGAGACCGTCGTCTCGCGCTGCCAGGTCGTCCGGTTCGACCCCCTGCCGGTCGAGGTGCTGGCCGAGGCGCTCCTGGAGCGGGGGGTCGCGACGGAGCCGTCCGAGGCGACCCGGCTGGCGACGCTGGCCGACGGCAGCTTCGGCCGCGCGGTCGGCCTGGCGGCCCCCGACCTGGGGCGCTATCGCCGCGACCTGATCGACGGCCTGGCCTCCGAGGGGGGGATCGACCCGGCAGAGCAGGTGAAGCGGCTGGACGCCTTCGCCAAGCAGGCGGGCAAGGAGTCCGCCGCGCAACGCCGGCGCGTGCGGCTTATGCTTTGGGAGCTGGCGCGACTGTTCCGGGGGGTCCTCTGGCAGACCGCCGGGCTGGAGCCCCCCTCCCCCGACCCCGACGACCGCCGCGCCATCGCCCGGCTGGCCGAGCGGCTGGAGCCGGAGGACGTCTTCATCCTGGCGGAGCGGGCCATGGACGCGGACTTCCACGTCCAGCGCAACCTGTACATGCCCCTGGTGCTCGAATCGCTGTTCCACGACCTGGCGAAGGTCGTCAACCGTCCGGGCCGGCCCTGACGCCGGCCTCGGGAGAGGAGGCCGCGATGTCCCAGCCGCCGCGCGAGTCCACGTCCATCGGCCGCTACCTCGTCGACCGGATCGCCGGCCTGGGGGTCGATCACGTCTTCGGAATCCCGGGCGATTACGTCCTGGGGCTGTACAAGCTGCTGGAGGAGAGCCCGATCCGGCTGGTGGGGACCACGCGCGAGGACAACGCCGGCTACGCGGCCGACGCCTACGCGCGGATCCGGGGCCTGGGGTGCGTCTGCGTGACGTACTGCGTCGGCGGGCTCTCCACGGCCAACAGCATCGCCGGGGCGTTCGCGGAGAAGTCGCCGGTCGTCGTCTTGAGCGGGTCGCCCGGGATCGGCGAGCGGGCGCGGAACCCGCTGCTGCACCACAAGGTCAAGACGTTCGAGACCCAGTTCGACGTCTTCCGCCAGTTCACCGCCGCCGCCGCCGTCCTCGACAACCCGGAGACGGCCTTCGCCGAGATCGACCGCGTGCTCGACGCCGCGCTCCGGTACAAGCGGCCGGTCTACCTGGAGCTGCCCCGCGACCTCGTCCACGAGGTCCCCGAGGCGCCCCACCGCCGCCGCGAGGCCCCCCCGGAGAGCGACCCCGACGCCCTCCGCGAGGCGCTCGACGAGGCCGAGTCGATGCTGGCCGCCGCCCGGCGGCCGATGATCCTGGCCGACGTGGAGGTCAACCGCTTCCACCTCCAGGACGACCTGATCGAGCTGGCCGAGGCGACCGGGATGCCGTTCGCCACCACGATCCTGGGCAAGAGCGTGGCGTCCGAGGCCCACCCGCTGTTCGCCGGCGTCTACGAGGGGGGCATGGGCCGGCCCGAGGTCACGGAGTTCGTGGAGTCGTCCGACTGCCTGCTGATGCTCGGCTGCTTCATGACCGACATCAACCTCGGCGCGTTCACCGCCAACATCGACCCGTCGCGCTGCATCGACGCGACCAGCGAGGATCTGCGGATCCGACGCCACCACTACCGCGACATCCGCCTGGACGACTTCATCCGCGGCCTGATCGGCCGGCGGATGACCGTCGCCCGGAGGCCGATCCCGCCGCGGACCAACCCGTTCGCCGGCGTGGAGATCGGCCCGGGGGACTCGCCCGCGACGTCGTCGAAGCTCTTCGCGCGGCTCAACCGCCTGCTGAAGGGGACCACCGGGACGACGGTGATCGCCGACGTGGGAGACTCGCTGTTCGGGGCGGCCGACCTGGAGATGGACCGCCGCAACGAGTTCCTCGCCCCGGCGTACTACGCCTCCATGGGCTTCGGCGTGCCGGCGGCCGTCGGGGCGAACATGGCCGCGCCGGGGTCTCGGGTGCTCGTGATCGTGGGTGACGGCGCGTTCCAGATGACGGGGATGGAGCTGGCCACCGTCGCGCGGCACGGCTTCAACCCCATCATCGTGGTCCTCAACAACCACGGCTACACCACCGAGCGGTTCCTGCTGGAGGGCTCGTTCAACGACGTGCACAACTGGCAATACCACCGCGTCCCGGAGGTCCTGGGGACCGGACTCGGGATGGAGGTCCGCACCGTGGCCGAGCTGGACGCCGCGCTGGAGCGCGCGTGGGCCAACACGTCGAGCTTCAGCCTGCTGAACGTCCACCTGGAGAAGACCGACCGCAGCCCGGCCCTGGGGCGGCTGACCGCCCGCATGAGCCAGCTCGTCCGCGGCGAGCGTCCCTGACGCCGGATCGTTCGAAACGCCGACGGGCCGGCCCCCCGGGTGGGGGCCGGCCCGCGACGGACGGCGACGCGGCCGGGGGCGCGATCAGTCGCGGAGGTGGCTGCGGTTGTTGTACCGCTGGACCTTGGCCTGGACCGGCACGACGCGGCCCTGGTGGTGCCAGGCGTAGTTCTTGCCGTTCTGGAACTTGCCGCGGGTGAAGACGTCGCTCCCCAGGGTCCAGATGCCCCGCCCGGCGTCGCTCCGGCCGCTGTGGGTCTGCCGGCCCTGGATCCTCTGGCCGTGGAAGGCCTGGAGCCGCTGGCGGAAGCCCCCCTGCGGGAGGTACTGCCCCATGGCGACGCTGACCGGGATCGGGGCGTAGTTGAACCGCGAGAGGGACGCGATCGTCGGCGTCATCGCGCCGCCGAAGTGCGACTGGAACGTCACCGGGGTGAAGGCGCCCGGCGGGACCGCCACGGCGACGCCGCCGCCGCCCCCGCCGCCGCCCCCGCCGCCGCCGGTGTTCACCTGCGTCGTCGCGCCGAAGGGCTGGAGGGGGTCGTCGGCGTCGGCGTTGGTGAGGCCGGACACCGTGAAGGTGGAGATCCCGCTGGGGAGGTTGAGCCGCGACCGGGGCGAGATGGTGATGATCGCCCGGTTGGGGTTCGTCGGGTCGGCGGCGACCGTCGCGTTCGGGAACGCGACGCCGTTGACCACGATGGACGTCGGGTCGATGTCGGTCGCCGGGTTGAAGGTGCCGCCGGAGGGGGTGGTCCCGCCGACGATGACGATCCGCACCTCGTCGGGCGTCGTGGCGCTGATGCGGAAGGGGGCGGTCGTCGCGTTGTCGATCTGGATGATCTGGCCGACGATGACGTTGGAGGCCGGCGGGATGCCGACGAGGTTGGTGATCGCGGCGCCCTCGACGATCATGCCGGCGCCGGCGAGGTTGGCCGAGGGGGTGATGGTGAAGCCCGGGGCGCCGACGATGAAGTCGCCCAGGAGGTCGCCGTCGGCCGTGAACCGCTGGCCCGAGGAGAGCAGCCGGCCGGAGACCGACGAGCCGAACCGGGTCGGGTAGGTCGCGACCGGGAAGGCCGGGGTGGTCGCGGTGAGCTGCAGGCCGGCCAGGGTGTTGGGGTTCTCGGCGTCGGTCAGCGAGAAGACGCCGGTGTAGAGCCCGCCGTGGCCGGGCAGGTAGTAGGCGGCGCCGCGCTCGCCCAGGTAGCCCGGCGAGCCCACCAGGATGCCGTTGGGCTGCCCGCGGCGGACCGCGGCGGCGGCCGAGACCGAGTAGCCCGCCTCGTCGCCCGGCGCCGTGCCGACGACGGTGAACGAGCTGATCCCCGCGGGGATGGCGTCGACGGCGAAGGCGCCGGAGACGGCGTGGTTGCGGGCGCCGTAGATCAGCACCGCGCGGCCGGCGCTGGCGACGAAGCCGGGCCCGCCGACGATGAAGTCGCCGATGTTGTCGTTGTTGAAGTCGCCGGCCCCGGCGACGGAGAAGCCGAACGCCTCGCCGGCCGACCCGGCGATCGCGGCGCCGGCCACGGGCGCGGGGGTGGAGCCGGAGGCGGTGCCGACGCGGGCGAGGGAGAGCGAGCGGTAGCCGTTGGTGACTATCGCCTGGTTGGTCAGGTTGCCGCCGTAGACGAGATACGCCGCGCCGCCGACGCCGACCCCCGGCGCCCCGATGATCAGGTCGGCCACGCCGTCGGAGTTGACGTCGCCGCCGGAGCCGCCGACGGAGAAGCCGGCCTGGCTGCCGCCGCCGGGACCGGCGATCACCAGCCCGGGGACGCTCCCCTGGCCGATCGCAGTGACGTCGATGGTCTGCGGCGTGGTCGGCAGGTTGTTGGCCGACATGACGTACACGCCGCCGGAGATCGTCGAGCCGCTGATCGACGCCGCCGGGGCGCCGATCGCGATGGCGCCGGAGCCGTCGTTGAGGAAGTTGCCGATCCCCGCCACCGAGGCGCCGAGCTGCGAGTTCAGCCCGGAGCTGACGAACGTGACCACGGTCACGCCGGCCGCCTGCGCCGACGCCGGGTCGTCCAGGTCGATCGTCTTGTTCGTCAGGGTGGCCAGGTTGGTCGCGCCGTAGACGAGGTACGCCCGGCCGGTGCCGACGCCGCTGACGAACGTGCCGGCCGAGGTCCCGCCCGGCGCCCCGATCAGGAACGCCCGCGTGCCGCGGATCACCCCCGCGTCGGCCACCGAGGCGCCGAGCTGCGAGTTCGGCTGCTGGCTGGTGATGAAGGTCACGCCGTTGAAGTTGTAGGCGTCGGTCGTCGAGCCGGTGATCGGGTTGGCCTGGGTCACCGAGCCGAGCTGCGGCAGGTTGCCGACCCGGCCGTCCGGCGTGACGTTGAGCCAGTCGGCGGTCCGCGGCCCGGCGGTCGTGTTCTCCTGCGAGCCGAAGACCAGGTACGCGGCGGCCCTCGTGTTCGTCCCCGTCTGGTTGAGGGCCGGGGCGCCGATCAGGAAGGAGTCGTATCCGCTGTTGTTGACGCTCCCCAGGTTCGCCACGCTGGTGCCGGCGCCCTGCAGCGCGTCGGCCGAGTTGACCATCGCGATGCCCACGTTGCCGCCGGCGATGTTCGGCAGGGCCGGCGGGGCCGTCCCCCCCAGGTCGATCGACAGCAGGACCTTCGCTTCCAGGGCCTCGCTCTTGGGGACGCACTTCACCGGCTTGCGCCGCGCGCCGAGTCCAGGACCGCGCTTGCCGTATAGCATCTGGAGACTCCCTTCTCCCAGGCTTCGTTCCGCGTTCCCGCACGCGAGGCGTCTCGCCGCGGCGCCGGCGCGGCGGCCGTCCCTCGTGGGGCTCGCCGGGGCGACGACTTCGGCCGTCGTCCCGGACGGGCTCGGCGCGCTTCCGGCGCCAGGGGGCCCGATTGACTCTTGGGATTTCGGCCTTGACGACCCCCCCGCTGAACAGGAAACCCCGCCGGACGCCGCCGGACCTCGCGGGGCCCCCGCGCCTTCGGCTCAACTCGCGCAACCCGCACGCCCGATACAACCGTTGACGCGGCGGCCGAACCCGGCGCGGCCCGGCCGGTCCGGGCCCGACGCCCGGTCGCGGCGCCGCGGCGCGCCCGGTGGGGCGGTGGTCCGTAGGTAAGCCAGTCGAGGCGAGAAGAATGGCCGAAAAAACGATCACATCCCCGGGCGGCGCGCCGGCGAGGCTCGGCGCGCTGCCGATCCTGCTCGCGGCCGTGCTGGGGACCCAACCGGGATGCACGCGCGAATTCTTCCGCGACTGGGCGAACCAGGACGTCACGGAAGCGATCTTCGAGAAGAGTCGCGACCCGCGCTGGCGGCTCGACACCTTCTCGGTGGAGCCCCCCGCCCTCTCGCGCTACGCCGACCCCTACGACCAGGACTTCCCCCCGGCGCCCCCCGACGACCCGGCCGCCGAGGCCCTCTCCCCCATGCCCCAGTGGCCCGACAACCGGCTCATCGTGCCGGCCGAGGGGACCGGCTACATCGAGATGCTGGAACGCTGGGACGATGAGCGCCGCGCCCAGGCCGCGCTCACGCCCCCGCGCGACCCGGCCCCGGAGATCCCGACGCCGACGCCCCCGCCCGGCCCGCCCGAGACCCCCTCGCCGTTCAACCGGCCCGGGGAGGAGCCCCCGCCCGGCCCCGTCCCCGTCTCGGCCAGCCTGGACAGGCCCCGCGACCCCGAGGCGGCCCCCGTCCTGATCGGCGACGCCCGGCCCAAGATCCCGCCGCCTCGCCGCGACCTGGCCCTGAAGCCCGCCGGGCTCCAGCAAGACCCCTCCACCGACCCGGACCGCCCGCTCTCCCCCGCGCCCGCCACCCCCCTGGACCCCAACCCCCTGGGGCGCGACCTGGCCGACCCGAACCTCCCGCGGCCCGACCGGATGATCCCCGAGCGCGGCGACGGCGCCTTCACCCAGGAGCAGGCGGCCGAGCTCTCCGGCATCCTCGTCCCCACGATCCCCCGGCTCGACGAGGCCGCCGCCGCCGGGCTGCCCCCGGGCGCCAAGTACTACAAGGTGAACATGCAGCAGGCGTTCACCCTGGCCCTCATCAACAGCCGCTACTACCAGGTGCAGCTCGAGGCGCTCTACTCCTCGGCCCTGTCGGTGACGCTCCAGCGGTTCGCCTTCCAGCCCCAGTTCTACGCCGGCCTGTCCCCCCAGGCGAGCCCCCTGGGAGCGGGGTTCCCGGCGCTGAACCCGGCGAACGTCTTCAACTACCAGACGCGCTACGCCCCCGGCGGCCAGTTCTCGACGCTGCAGCTGGGCGAGGTGGCGGGCGTGGGCAAGCTGCTGAACTCGGGCGGGCGGCTGCTGGCGGGGTTCGCCAACCAGGTCGTGTTCAACCTCGTCGGGAGCCGACCGTTCCAGCCGACGGTGCAGTCGTCGCTGCCGCTGACGTTCGTCCAGCCGCTGCTGCGCGGCGGCGGCCGGGCCGTGACCCTGGAGGCCTTGACGCTGGCGGAGCGGTCGCTGCTGTACCAGGTGCGCTCGTTCGCCCGGTTCCGCCAGGAATTCATCGTGTCGGTGCTGATCGCCGGCTCGGTGCAGAACCTGGGCTCGACGTTCGCCCTGGCCGGCTTCTCCAGCGCCGGCAACACCGACCCGGTCGTCGGGTTCATCCCGGTGGTGCTCAACGCCGCCCAGATCGAGATCGACAAGCGGAACGTCGCCACGCTGGAGCAGATCGTCAACCTGTACCAGCAGCTCATCGACGGCGAGGCGTCGGGCCTGACGCAGCTCCAGGTCGACCAGGCCCAGAACTCGCTGATCAACGGCCGCCGGCAGCTCGCGCAGGACATCCTGACGTACCGCAACAGCCTCGACAGCTTCAAGATGCAGATGGGCCTGCCGACCGACACGCCGCTGATCGTCGACCTCGGGCTCTACCAGCCGTTCAAGGACGTGTACACCGAGCTGGACGCCTGGCAGCGCAACCCGAGGCGCGACCTGAAGGAGCTGCCGCGGATCGTGGGCAACGTGCCGTCCCTGGAGGACGTCGTGATCGACGGCCGCTCGGTCCTCGCCCCCTACAAGAACGAGTCCGGGGAGGCCCAGGAGGACAACCTGGAGGACATCCTCCAGGCGGCCGTGCGGACGGCGCTGGAGCACCGCCTGGACATGATGAACAACCGGGCCCAACTCTACGACGCCTGGCGACAAATACGTTTCCGGGCGAACGCCCTCAAGGGTATACTCAACGTAGGCCTCACCAACCAGGTGCTGACCCCCCCCACGACAACCAACCCGTTCGGCTTCGACTCCCGGGCCCAGCAGCTGAGCCTGGTCCTGAACGCGGAGCTCCCCCTGATCCGGCTCTCCGAGCGTAACGCCTTCCGACAGGCGATCATCGACTACCAGCGCCAGCGTCGGAGCCTGCAATCCCAGGAAGACGCCCTGAAATTGAACCTTCGCCAGTCCGTCCGCCAGATGCAAATCGCCTATTACCAGTATGAGATCTCCAAGCAGCAGCTGGAACTCCAGGCGCGGCTGAAGGACCAGGCGTTCGAGCAGCTGGTGGCGCCCCCGGCGGCCACCTCGGGGAACAACCTGGCGGCGACGGCCAACGCGGCGGCCCAGACCCAGAACCTCCTCCAGGCCCAGTCGCAGCTGATCGGCCAGCAGGGGACGCTCCTGTCCGGTTGGCGGTCCTTCCAGACCGCCCGCCTGACGCTCTATCGCGACATCGGCACCTTGCCCTACGACGAATGGGAGGCGTTCAGTGAACTTTTCCCTGCAGAATACCGAGGCCCCAGCCTCGGGCCCGGCACGAGCGACCCGCGACCTGCCGCCCCTGCAGCGCCCGAGACGCCGTAAGGTGGGCTTCGGCAAGATGTTGGCCCTGGCCCTCGCCGCCCTCGTGGCGGTGGGGGGCGTGGCCCTGGTCAGCGTCCCCGGCCTGAGCAAGCCGATCCACGGCTTCTTCGCCCCCGCCGCGCTGGACGTCATCCCGTTCGAGGTCAGGCGCGGCTCGCTGCTGATCACCGTCACCGAGAAGGGGTCGCTGGAGAGCGCCAAGAACGAGATCGCCTACTGCCAGGTGGAGGGGACGACCACCATCCTGAAGATCCTGCCGGAGGGGACCCCGGTCAAGAAGGGGGACCTGGTCTGCGAGCTGGACTCGGCCACCCTGAGCGAGTCGCTGACCAACCAGCGGATCTCCACCGAGGGCGCCAAGGCCGCGTACGAGCAGGCCAAGCTCACCCGCGAGGTCGCCGAGATCGCCGTCAAGGAGTACGAGGACGGCATCTACGGCCAGGAGAAGGCGACCATCAACGGCGAGATCAAGCTCGCCGAGTCCGACCTCGCCCGCGCCGCCGACCGCGTCGAGTGGGCCAACCGGATGTTCGACAAGGGCTACGTCTCGCTCGCCCAGAAGAAGACCGAGGAGCTGAACCTCCAGAAGGCCCAGTTCGCGCTGGAGCAGGCCAACAGCAAGCTGAAGGTGCTGGAGCAGTTCACCAAGGCCAAGACCATCAAGGAGTTGCGCAGCGACGTCGAGAAGGCGCTCTCCGACGAGAAGGCCAAGGAGCAGACCTTCGACCTGGAGAAGCAGAAGGAGGCGAAGTACGAGCGGCAGATCGCCAACTGCAAGCTCTACGCGCCGGGGGACGGCCTGATCGTCTACGCCAACGACCCGGGGCGGAACTTCGGCAGCAACACGCCGCAGATCGAGGAAGGGGCGACCGTCCGCGAGCGCCAGGCGATCTTCAGCCTGCCGGACGTCACCAACATGCAGGTGAACGCCAAGATCCACGAGTCGCAGCTCGACAAGATCGCCTCGCGCATGGGCGCCGGCCGGCTTCGGGCCAAGATCCGCGTCGACGCCTTCGCCGACCAGGAGCTGGACGGGACCGTCACCGACGTCGCCCCCCTGCCCGACCCGACGAGCTTCTTCAGCTCGGACATCAAGGTCTACACCTCGCACATCAAGATCGACAATCCGCTGCCGGGCCTCCGCCCCGGCATGAACGCCGAGGTCGTCATCCTGGTCGACCGCAAGGACGACGTCCTGACGATCCCCGTCCAGGCGGTGCTGGAGTACAAGGGCAAGGCCCACGTCGCGGTCCGCGGCCCCGAGGGGTACGACCGCAAGGAAGTCGCCCTGGGGGCGACCAACGACAAGTACATCGAGGTCGTCGGCGGCCTGGACGCCGGCCACGTCGTCGCCCTGAACCCGATCGCCCTGCTCACCGACGAGGAGCGCCGCGAGCTGTTCGCCGTCGGCAAGGGGGGCGGGGGCGGCCAGCAGGAATGGGCCAAGGCCGACGGCGCGGGCGAAGGCCCCGACGGCGCGCCGGCCGCCGGCGGCCCGCCGGGAGCCCCGGGAGCCCCCGGGAGCCCCGACGCCGCCAAGGCCAAGGGCAAGGGGGGCCGTCGCGGCGCCGGCGGGCCCGGCGGCGCGATGGGCGCCATGTTCCAGAACCTCTCCGCCGAGGAGAAGGGCAAGCTCCGGACGGGCACCGAGGAGGAGAAGGCCGAGATCCTCAAGAAGGCCGGCGTCACCCCCGAGATGCTCGAGCAGATGAAGCAAATGCGCCAGAACGGCGGCGGCCCCGGAGGCCCGGGCGGCCCCGGCGGGCCGGGCGGACCGGGCGGCGGGGCGGGCGGCCCCGGGGGGGGGAACTGACCGTGCAGCCCCGACCCGAACCGGCGCCCCAGGGCGTCAAGCCCCTGGTCTCGATCGTCGACGTGCGCAAGACTTACGTCATGGGGCACGCCCCCTCCGGCGGCGGATTCTTCGGCCGCCGGGGGCCCAGCCAGACCGTCACCGTGCACGCCCTCCGGGGCGTGTCGGTCGACTTCTACCCCGGCGAGTACGTCGCCATCATGGGGGCGTCCGGCTCCGGCAAGAGCACCATGCTCAACCTGCTGGGCTGCCTGGACCGCCCCACCTCCGGCGAGTACTTCCTGGGGGACCGCGACGTCGCCCGCCTCGACGACGACGAGCTGTCCGAGGTGCGTTCCCGCTACCTCGGCTTCATCTTCCAGTCGTACAACCTCATCCAGCAGTACACCGTGCTGGAGAACATCCAGCTCCCCCTGACGTATCAGGGGGGGGGCGAGCTGAGCCCCGAGGCCGTCCAGCGCTCCATCGAGCTGGCCACGATGGTCGGCCTGGGGGAGCGCCTGGACCACCGCCCGACCCAGCTCTCCGGCGGCCAGCAGCAGCGCGTGGCCATCGCCCGGTCGCTCATCAACGACCCGTACATCATCCTCGCCGACGAGGCCACCGGCAACCTCGACACCAAGACCAGCCACGAGATCATGGACATGCTCCAGCGCCTCAACGACGCGGGCAAGACCATCATCATGGTGACCCACGAGGACGACATCGCCGAGCACGCCAAGCGGATCATCCGCATGCGCGACGGCCAGATCATCGAGGATGGGCCCAGCCCCCGGATGCTCGCCGCCGCGGGGTCGCCGGCCGCCGTCGAGGCCTGAGACGGCCGCCCGCCCACCATCCACCGCGAGGACCTAGACCATGCGACGCATCTGGCGCGGCCTGAAACTCGGGATGAAGAGCCTCCTGCTCCACAAGCTGCGCTCCGGGCTGACCGTGCTCGGCATCGTCTTCGGCGTGGCCGCGGTCATCTCCATGCTGGCCATCGCCGAGGGATCCAGCCGCGACGCCCAGGAGCGCATCCGGGCCCTCGGCGCCAACAACATCATCATCCGCTCGGTCAAGCCCAGCGACGAGGCCCAGGCCTCCGCCGGCCGCCCGGCCCGCATCCTCAACTACGGCATCAAGTACGAGGACTACGACCGGATCATGGCCACCGTGCCCACGATCCGCAAGGCGTTGCCCATCCGCGAGATCCGCAAGGGCATCCGCCGCCTCCAGCACACCCTGGACGGCATGGTGGTCGGGACCACGCAGGACTACGCCGAGTTCAACCGCCTGGAGATGGAGCGGGGCCGCTTCCTCACCGCCGCGGATAACGAGAAGTACCAGAACTACGCCGTCCTCGCCTCCACGACCGCCAAGACCCTGTTCCCCTACGAGGACCCCATCCACCAGACGATCAAGCTGGGGTCCGACTACTACACCGTCGTCGGGGTCACGCGGGAGCGCGAGAGCACCGCCGGCATCGGCGGAAGCCTCGCGGCCAAGGACTACAACAAGGACGTCTACATCCCGCTGAACACCTGCAAGGTGCGGTTCGGCGAGCGGATCATCAACAACCGCTCCGGCTCCATGGAGGCCGAGGAGACGCAGCTCTCCCAGATCACCCTCCAGGTCGGCAACATCGACCAGGTCCAGCCCACGGTCCCCCTCATCAAGGCGGCCTACGAGAAGTACCATCCCAAGAAGGACGTCGAGATGACCGTCCCCTACGACCTGCTGCTGGAGGCCCAGCGATCGGCCCGGCAGTTCAGCATCATCCTGGGGACGATCGCCGCGATCTCGCTGCTGGTCGGCGGCATCGGCATCATGAACATCATGCTGGCGACCGTCACCGAGCGCACCCGCGAGATCGGCATCCGCCGGGCGCTGGGGGCCAAGCGGAAGGACATCACCCAGCAGTTCCTGATCGAGACGGTGGTGCTCTCGGGCGTCGGCGGGATTTTGGGGGTCTGCATCGGGATCACGATCCCGCGGATCATCGTCTACTTCATCCCGGACCAGAAGGCGTTCGTGACCGGCATGTCGGTCCTGCTGTCGTTCGGGATCTCGGTGGCCGTCGGCATCCTGTTCGGCCTCTACCCGGCCCGACGCGCCGCGATGATGGACCCGATCGAGGCCCTCCGACACGAGTGAGCGACGTTGTTGCGTCGGCCCGCGCGGCGGGCTAGACTCGACGCACGCATGAATCGACCCGGGCTAGACCAGGGAGGATGCGCCGTGAGCACGGCCGACCCGCCGCCTTCGGCCCCCGGCCTCGCGCCGAGCGGGCTGTACGTCGACGCGCGCGACCCGACGTACCCCGACTCCGACGGCAAGCCCATGGCCGAAAGCACCCAGCAGTTCGACTGGATCGTCACCATCGAGGAGGGCCTGGAGGCCCTCTTCGACGCCCGGCCCGACGTGTTCGTCGCCGGCGACCTGCTCTGGTACTACACCGAGGGCGTCGTCAGGGATTGCGTCGCGCCCGACGCCATGGTCGTCTTCGGCCGCCCGAAGGGCCGACGCTATTCCTATCGCCAGTGGCTCGAAGGGGGCCTGGCGCCGCAGGTCGTCTTCGAGGTCTATTCCCACGCCAACACCCCGGCCGAGATGGCCCGCAAGCTGAACCTCTACGACCGGCTGGGCGTCGAGGAGTACTACGAGTACGACCCGCGCGGCGGCTCGCTCAAGGGCTGGCTCCGCGACGGTGCCCGGATGCGCCCGATCCCCGAGGTCGACGGCTGGCGAAGCCCCCGCCTCGGCGTCACGTTCGAATCGCCTCCCGAGGAAGACGCCCTGGTCATCCGCCGGCCGGACGGGACCCCCTTCGTCACCGCCGTCCAGGCGATGCGCCAGCGCGACGAGGAGGCCCGCCGGGCGGACGAGGAGGCCCGCCGGGCGGACGAGGCCGAGCGTCGCGCCCGCGCCGAGCACCGGCTCGCCGACGCCGCGCACCGCCGCGCCGAGGAGGCCGAGGAGCGGGCCGAACGGCTGGCCGCCATGCTGCGGGAGATGGGATTGAACCCGGATTGAGCGCGACCGATCGGAAGAGACCCCGCCGCCCGAATCGGGTTGGGCTTGCATCGCCGTGGAGCGATTACTAGGCTTGATGTCGGATGGACGGAACCGGATGCGGCCTAAGCATTCGGGACGTCTCATTTTTTTTTGCCCCGGCGGCGCGCCCGGGCGATCCCCGGAGTTCTTGGACTCGTTTTCGTCAACCCTCGAACCCGTCCCCAGGACGAGGACGACGCCCACGCCGATCGACCGACGGCGACGCCTCTCGGCGTCCCGCCGATTCGACACGCGCACCCGTGACGTCCGGAGAATGGAGCAGTTCGGCATGTCCAGCGACCGCATTCCGATGTCGAAGGAAGGCTACGAGAAGCTCTTCGCCCAGCTCGACAAGATGAAGAACGAGGACATGTCTCGGATCGCCGAGCAGATCGCCGAGGCCAGGGGTTTCGGCGACCTCTCGGAGAACGCCGAGTTCGACGCGGCCGTCGAGGCCCAGGGCATGCTCCAGGCGCGCATCAACGACCTCCAGGACAAGCTCAGCCGGGCCTACATCGTCGACAGGTCGACCCTGCCGAAGGACCGCGTCGTCTTCGGCTCGCGGGTCCGCGTCCTCGACGTCGACATGGGGGACGAGGAGGACTTCACCCTCGTCGGCCCCGGCGAGGAGGACTACGACAAGAACTTCATCCTCCTCACCAGCCCGATCGGCCAGGGGCTCGTCGGCAAGAAGGTGGGGGACGAGGTGGAAGTCCCCATCCCGCGCGGGACGCTCAAGCTGAAGATCGTCGAGATCGGCGTCGACTGAGCCCGATCGACGTTCAAGCATCCCGGGGGCCGGACGCGCGTTCGAGCCCCCAGGCGGCCCACGACGCGGGTGTCGGGGCGACGAGGATCAGCGGCGCCGACGTGGCCGGGTGCCGAAGCTGCAACGACCGGGCGTGGAGCGCGATCCCGGGCGCGAACGGACGGGTCGCCCCGTAGTGCGCGTCGCCGAGGATCGGCGTCCCGCGCGCGGCGGCCTGGACGCGCAACTGGTGCGTCCGGCCGGTCTCGGGCCAGAGGCGGAGCCATCGGAGGCCGTCGGGGAGGGTCGCGGAATCGTCGACGACCACGCGCGTCCGCGCCCTCCTGGCGCCCGGCGTCCCCTCGGCGACCACGCGCACCAGCCCCTCGGCGTCCGTGCGGGGGGTCAGCCAGTCCTCCCAGGCGTCGACCGGGGCGGGGAGCCCCGCGCCATCGGCCCGGGGCGCGGGGTCGGGGCCGGCCTCGACGACCGCCCAGTATTCCTTGATCGCGGCCCGGTGCTCGAACTGGCGGGAGAGCCGGCGGGCGGCCTTGGGGGTCTTGGCCCAGACCAGGATGCCCGAGACGGGGCGGTCGAGGCGATGGACGATCCCGAGGTAGGCGTCGTCGGGGGAGGCGGGGTGGAGATGGCGGCGGGCGTCCTGCTCCAGGGTCGTCTCGCCGGGGGGGGCCCAGTTCCCCTGGACGAGCTGCCCCGCCGGCTTGAGCAGGGCCAGGCAATGCTCGTCCTCGAGGAGAATCCGGGGCGTTCCGCTCACGGCGTCGCCAGGGGGGGGTTGGCCTTCAGGTCGCGGGTGAGCGACCTCGTGGCGGACTCCTCGGGCTTCATCAGCTCGTCGGCGAGGTCGCCGGGGGTGGCGCCGGCGGTGGGGTCGACGCCCGCGGTCCCCGGCGGGCCGTAGGCGTTGATCGTCGGCCGCGCGGCCTTCTCGCCCGCGGTGGGCATGCCGAAGGTCGTCGCCGCCTTGGCCCGCGCGCCCTGGTCGTCGGCCGCCGCGCCGGGGCCGATGTTGTAGTTGAACGCGTCGGCCATGGTCGCGGGACCGGGGCGCGGGTCGGAGCTGAAGCCCACGACCGGCGGCTCGCCCGTGCGCGCGTAGGGCCGGCCCGGCGGGACCTCGCTCTTGGTGCTTCGGCAGCCGGACGACGCGGCGAGCGCCAGCACCAGGATCCCCCCGATGGGCGCGAGCGACGAGCGGAGGACGTGGGGTCGTTCCATCGACGGGACTCCTCCTGTGGAAACGCGACCGGACGCGAGGGAGCGAAGGCCCGCGCGTCCGGATGATAGCGAACCCGGGGGCCCGGTCAAGCCGAGCGACCGGGCCGGCCGGGCGCCGACCGCATCCCGAGCGGGCCGGCATGAAGCCCTTCCGCTCTCGCCGGGGAAGGTAGCCCGGGGGCCGGACGAGTCGGCGCCCGCGCCCGTCGTCCCCTCTTCGGGACTGCCTCGCGGTCCGTCCTCCCCCGCGAAGGGGGAGGACGTTCGTCACGACCCGGGGCTCACTTGCCCTTCGCGGCCTCGTAGCGGCGGGAGACCTCGTCCCAGTTGACGACGTTCCAGAAGGCGGCGATGTAGTCCGGGCGGCGGTTCTGGTACTTCAGGTAGTAGGCGTGCTCCCAGACGTCCAGGCCCAGGAGGGGCGTGGCGCCGTCGGAGAGGGGGGTGTCCTGGTTGGGGGTGGAGGTGACGGCGAGCTTGCCGTCCTTGATCGTCAGCCAGGCCCAGCCGGAGCCGAAGCGGGTGGTGGCGGCCTTGTTGAAGTCCTCCTTGAACTTGGCGAAGCCGCCCAGCTCGGAGGCGATGGCGTCGGCCAGGGCGCCCTTGGGCTCGCCGCCGCCGCCGGGGCCGATGATCTCCCAGAAGAACGAGTGGTTGGCGTGGCCGCCGCCGTTGTTCCGCACCGCCGTCCGGATCGCCTCGGGGATCGCGTTCAGATCCGCCACCAACTCCTCGATGGGCTTGCCCTGGAGCCCGGGATGATCCTTCAGCGCCGCGTTCAGGTTGTTGACGTAGGCGGCGTGGTGCTTGTCGTGGTGGATCTCCATCGTCTTGGCGTCGATGTGCGGTTCGAGGGCCCCGAAGTCGTAGGGCAGCGGGGGGACGGTGTACTCGGCCATTCTTGATCGCTCCTTGTTCGCGGGGTCCGTCGGCGGGCCGTCAAGTCGATCGCCCCGGGCCGACGGGGCCCGGGGCGGTTCGCGACGTTCCGGTGGCGGGTCGGTCGATTCGACGTCCCGCTCAGGCTACCACACGACGGACTCGCCCTCAAACGAGGGAGGCAACTCCCGAGCCGTCGCCGAGCGTCAGGCGGGGGCCCGACGCAGGGCGGACTCCCAGCCGGCGGAGGCGAGCATGGGGGCCGTCTGCCGGAGCGGGGGCATGCGGCCGAACGGCGGCCGCCGCGCCGGCGGCAGCGGCGCGCGGCCCGGCGGCACGCGGGCCGGGGCCTGCGTCGCGGCGGCGATGGTCATGTTGTAGCCGGCGACGGGCGCGGCGCTCGGGGCCTGGATGAGCACGGTGAGCGCGGCGTTCCTCGTCGCCGAGACCGTCGCCTCGCCGTTCCCCTGGGCCACGACGCGGCCCCGGTTGTTGTAGATCTGCACGATCGTCCCCGGCGCCGAGACGTGGTAGACGCCCGCGACCGCCGCCTGGAACGCGTGGAAGTCGACGTCGCCCGTCGTCAGCGTCAGGCCGTAATAGACCTGCTGCGTGACCCGGCCCAGCCGCGTCGCCGTCCTCGCCGTGTCGTTCTGCTCGAATACGTCCGGCAGCACCACCGTCGTCGTCGGGTAGATGGGGCCGGTGGCGGGGGGAGTCGGCGCGACGGGGGGGATCGGCGCCGGGATGTTGGGCATCGTCGGGACGGTCGGGACCGCCGGGGCCGTCGGGACGGTCGGCCGGACCACGACCGGGGGCGGCGGCGGGGCCGGCGTGCCCGACACGGAGATCGTCAGGTTGTAGGTCCCCACCGCGAAGACGTCGTCGGTCGCGCCGGTGACGGCGGCGTAATACCGCCGGCCAGGGACCAGGGAGGACGCCCGGGCCGTCGCGTCGGCGCTCCACTTGCTGGGATCCGAGGCCGTCGCCAGCACGCGGCCCGAGTCGTCGTGGAGCGTGACCTTGGGGCTGAGCATGCTGAGGTTCGACGCCGACGCGGTCACGGACCACGTCCCGGCGGAGTACGAGGGGGCGACGAAGCTGAACCACTGGGTCTCGCCGATCACGTCCAGCGACGCCGCCTCGGAGGTGAACGTGTTCGAGGTCGCCAGCGGGCCCGTCATGTCGATGGGCAGCGCCGCGCTCTTGCCGTACCCCTGGGCCTCGTAGACGTCGACCTTCCGCGCCCCGTAGATCGCGCGGATGCCTTCGAGGTCGCCGTCCGAGAGGGTCGTGACGACGCCCCCGTAGACGGAGCGCATCACGTGGGACGAGTCCGTGGGATGCCCCAGGCCGAGGGAGTGGCCGGTCTCGTGCAACAGGACGCTGAACAGGTCGTACTGGCGGCCGATGCCGTAGTCCATCGTCAGGTTGATCTCGACGTCGCCGCCGCTGGTCGACCCGTTCGGGGGGGGGTAGTAGGTCTGGGCGAGGATCTTCTGCTCGCCCATCGCGACGCCGCCGATCCGGATGTCGCCGAACCGCGGATCCCCCTGCCAGGCGCCCAGCGCGTTCTGCCCGTAGGGGCCGTCGGCGACCGGGACGATGTTGATGTTGGCCGCGGTCTGCCAGGTGGCCAGCGCGCGCGCCAGCTCGCGCCGCCACGTCCCGGCGCCGAACTTGGCGTCGAACGCCGAGGAGATCGTGTTCGTCCCGCTGATCCACGACACGCCGTCGGGGGCGATGCTGTAGGTGATGCGCGAGGGGTCCGACCACTTGTAGCCCGAGATCACGTAGTCGACGCCCGACGCGCTGAGGAGCTGTCGCTCCTCCAGGACTTCGGACAGCGTCGGCCGCAGCCGTCGCCTCCGGGCCCGGGCCTTGGCCCTGGCGTCCACGATCCTCGATCCGATCCGCCGCCCAACATCCTTGCATCCCGTCCAGGTCCGCTCTCCGAGCTGGACCATGGGAAGCCCGAGCATGCCGCACCCCTGACCTTGCGGCGCGACGCGGGGCCCTCGGCGCGGACGACGATCCAGCCTCCCGTCGCGGGCGGACGAGACGGGCCGTCGGCCCATCCCCTCGCCCTCGACGGCCGGCGGCCGTCCCCCTCGCTCGCCCCTCCCTCGCCGCGCCTCTCCCGCCCTGGTCCATCCCTCCGTGAGTCCGACCCCCTATCCCTGGCGAAGTCGACCGCCGTCGCCGGCGGCCCGCGGCCTGGCCGCGCTTCCCTCGGAGGTTCACCGGGCCGTCGAGGTGGTCGACGACCTTGCGTGCCGCGCAGAGTTTGGCGACATGCATCAATCTGACGGCCTTGCCGAAGCCGCCGAATATTTCGGAGAGACCTTCGATACCCAAAACCTAGGTCAGGATTCCAGAGATATCCTCAAGAAATCCCCTGCGGCGGCCGAACAAAGCGGCCCACCCGCGCCAGGCGCACGGATCAGGCGGCATAATCGGATTATGCCAGGGACAACAGCCGCCACCCAGCCACCCACGCAGCCACGCCGCCCGCCCGCCCCTTGCGACGCCCCGGCGCGCCCGATAGCCTGATCCCCGGACGATCGGGACACGCGGAGGGCGGCCATGCGGACGATCCGGGAGAGCGACCCCAAGGCGGAGTACGGCGAGGCCCTGCGTCGATCGTTCCCGACGCCCGCGGCGGGCCCGGCCGGGGGGGTCGGCTGGGACGATCGATTGCGCGGCGTCGCCGAGGGGCTGCGAAGCTCGTTCGGAGCGGCCCTGGCGGCCGAGGCGGCCGACCTGGAGCCGGAGATCCTGGGCGTCGTGGAGCGCGACGACTACCTGATCGAGCGGCTGACCTTCCAGAGCCGCCCCGGCGTCCGCGTCACGGCGAACCTCTACCGGCCCCGTCGCGTCGACGCCCCCGCGGCGGGAGTCCTGTGCGTCCACGGGCACTGGAGTTGGGCCCGCGTCGACCCCGGCGTCCAGGCCCGTTGCATCGGGCTGGCGAAGCTGGGCTACGTCTGCCTCTGCGTCGACGCCTTCGGCGCCGGCGAACGCGCCGTCGCCCCCGCGCCGGGGACCTATCACGGCGGCCCCATGGGGGCCTCCACCTGGGCGGCCGGCGTCCCGCTGATCGGCCTGCAGGTCTTCGACAACCGCCGCGCGGTCGACTACCTGGCGAGCCGCCCCGAGGTCGACCCCGCCCGGCTGGCCATCACCGGGGCCTCCGGCGGCGGCAACCAGTCGCTCTACGCCGGGGCGCTCGACGACCGCCTCAAGGCCGTCGTCCCGGTCTGCGGGGTCGGCACCTACGAGGCCTACCTGAGCGCGGCCTGCTGCGCCTGCGAGGTCAACCCCTCGGGGATGACCTACGCCAGCACCGGCGACCTGCTGGCCCTGATCGCGCCCCGGGCGCTGCTGGTCATCAGCGCTAGCCAGGACGCCCCGCAGTTCAGCGTGGGGGAGGCCGCCAGGAGCCTCGCCTACGCCCGGGGCCGGTTCGAGGCCCTGGAGGCGGGGGACAAGGTCCGGCAGGTCGTGATCGACTCGGGCCACGACTACAACAAGCCGATGCGCGAGGCGATGTACGGCTGGCTCGACCGCTGGCTCCGCGAGAAGGGGGACGGCTCGCCCGTCGCCGAGCCGGAGATCCAGGCCGAGGACCCCGAGACGATCCGCTGCTATCCCGACGCCGCGTCCCGGCCGGCGACGATCGTCACGATCCCGGCGTTCGTCCACGCCGAGGCGAAGGCGCGCTTCGCCGCGCTGCCGGCCGCGCCCGACCACCGCGAGGCCTGGGACGCGGCCGCGTTCATGCTCCGGGACGACCTGGACCGTGTCCTGGGGGGAGTAGCCCCGACGAACCCCCGAGCGCGGATGACCTTCGGCGCGGCGGGCGGCCCCTGGTCGATCGCGATGGAACCCGAGGCCGGCCTGTCGCTCCGGGGGATCTACCGTCGCCCCGCGCCGCCGGCCGCGCCGAAGGGGCTGGCGATCCTGGCGAGCGAGGAGGAAGTCTCCGCGGAAGCCACGGCCGCCTGGGCCGAGACGTGGGCCCGCGCCGGGCACGCGACCTGCGCGGTCGAGCTGCGCGCCCTCGGGCGGCTCAAGCCGGCGACGAACCCGGTGGCCGGGGCGATCGACCACGACGAGGCGGAATGGGGAGTCTGGACCGGTCGCCCCCTGCTCGGCCGCTGGGTCCGCGACTTACTCACCTGGGTCGAACTCCTCGCCTCCTTCGCGGACGGGCCGCCGAAGCTCCCACCCGGCACCCCGGTGGTCGTCCACGGCCGGGGCGCGGCGGGGACCGCGGCGATCCTCGCGGCGGGGCTCTCCGAACGGATCGGGACGGCCGTCGCGGAGGACGCCATCGTCCGCCTGGTCGGGCCCGAACCGGCCGCCTGGGGGCCCATGCGGATGGGCCTGATCGTCCCGAATCTGTTGACCCTGGGCGACTTCGGACGCCTCGCGAGCCTGGCGGCGCCGCGACGCCTGGCGATCGTCCGGGGGCTGGGGACGGACGGCGAGCCGGTGCCGCGGGGCGAGCTGGTCGAGGCGTTCGCGCATTCTCGCACGATCTACCGGCTCCACGACGCCGCCGACGCCCTCTCGTTCGCGGATCGACTGGAGGACGTCCCTGGCCTGACGTGAACGTGCGCGCGGCGAATCGAGGGTCCGGGCGCGGGGATTTTGACGCCGATTCAAGATAGGTCAGCGCCGCGACGGGCGTTGACCCGGGCGGTCGACTTCCGATAATCGAGATATCATCGACGAGGAGTCGCGGCCCGCGGCCGGATCGAGCGCCCCTTCCCTTCGGACGACTCATGCAAGACTTCACGCCCCCCGCCCCGCGCATCGAGCTGCCCTCCCCGCCTCGGCGCTCCTCGTTCGCGCGGAAGTCGGCCGGGCTCGTCCTCGCGCTGGCGGCGATCGGGGGGGCGGCCTGGGCCTGGGAGAACGGCTACCGTCCCGAGTGGCTGAAGGACGACGACGGCCCGGCGTTCGAGCTGGTACAGGTCGACCGCGGCGACGTCATTCAGTTCGTCGTGGAGTTCGGCACGATCGAGAGCGCGTCCGACGCCGTGGTGAAGTGCGAGGTCGAGGCGCTGGTCGGCGTCGCGGGCGGGTCCGGCGGCGGGTCCGGCGGCGGGGCCGGCGGATCGTCGGGCGCCGCGAGCAAGGCCTCGACGGGGAGCGCGCCGGCGGCCGGGGTCGCGAAGGCCGCGGCGGCCACGAAGGGGGCTTCGGGGGGCGGCGCGGCCGCGACGTCCGGGGCGGCCGCGGGGGGCAGGCCGACGATCCGCAGCTTCAGTTACACGGTCCCCAGGTACACGCCCCTCCGTCGGACGACCAGCACGGCCGGCGCCGGCGGGGGCGGCGGCGGTGGCGGTGGGGGCGGCGGCCGGGGCGGCCGGGGCGGCGGCGGCGGCGGGTTCGAGGAGCGGGCGGGGTCGACCCGGATCATCTCGATCCTCCCCGAGGGGACGGAGGTGAAGAAGGGGGACGTGGTCTGCGAGCTGGACGCCTCCGCCTTCCGCGACGAGCTGAAGGCCCAGCAGATCCGCTGGCTCCAGGCGAAGTCCTACGTCGTGCAGGCCGCCTCCACGCTGGCCGTCAACGAGATCACCCTGCGAGAGTATCGCGACGGCATCCTGCCGCAGGACCTCCACCAGATCCGCCAGTACATCGACACGTGCGAGACCGACCGCGACCGCGCCGCGAAGAACCTGGAATGGTCGCGGGGCATCCAGGCGAAGAACCTGCGCGCCGCCTCCCAGGTCCTCGCCGACGAGCTGACGCTCCAGCAGGCCGAGTTCGTCCTGAGCGAGGCGAACGGCATGCTGGAGCGGCTGGAGAAGTACACCGGCCCGAAGATCATCAAGTCGCTGGAGGCGAAGCTCGCCTCGATCCGGGCCGACAAGCTCGCCCAGGACGCCAGCTTCGCCCTGGAGGACGAGCGGCTGAAGCGGCTGGAGAAGAACATCGCCGCCTGCACCCTGCGCGCCCCCAGCGACGGCGTGGTCGTCTACGTCAACCAGACCAACGCCTGGGGGCGCGTCGAGTCGTACATCGAGGAGGGGACGACGGTCCGCCAGGACCAGCCCATCTTCCAGCTCCCGGATCCCAAGCGCATGCGGGTCAAGGCCCGGATCAACGAGACCAAGGTCTCCTCGCTGCGGGCCGGGCAGACGTGCCAGGTGCGGGTGGACGCCTACCCGGACCGCCCCCTGCTCGGCAAGGTGGTGGACATCACGGCGATCTCCAGCCCGGTGAACGGCCCGTTCTCGGACGTGCGGGTCTACTTCGCGATCATCTCGATCGACGACGCCTTCTCCGACCTGCGCCCCGGCCTCAGCGCCGAGGTGACGTTCCTCAGCGACCGCCGGGACGACGTCGAGCGGATCCCGCTGGCCTCGGTCCGTCGCCACGGCGGCGCCTCGTTCGTCGCGCTCCCCGAGGAGCGGCCCGACGACGACCGCGACGAGCCCGCCTACCGCTGGCAGAAGGTCGACCTCGGCCTGAGCGACGCCGAGTTCGTCGAGGTCGTCTCCGGCCTCCGCGCCGGCGACCGCATCATCGCCGACCCCTCCGCCCTCGCCGCCCCCGCCCTCGCCCCGGCCAATACCCAGGTCGCCACCGCCGCGGGGGAGTGAACCGGCATCGAGAGGCCGGCTCACCCCCGCGCCGCGGCGACCAGCTCCGCGACGGTCCGTTCCAGCAACGGCGCGCCGCCGAAGGTCATGCCGAGGGCGCGCAGCCGGTCGGTCACGATCTCGTTCCTCGGCCGGCCCGGCTCCCCCTCGATCGGCCCTCGGGCGTCGGCCAGCCGGCGGGCGATCTGGGCGACCTCGTGCTCGGAGACGTAGCGGTCGCAGCAGTTGAACATCCGGCCCGAGACGGCGTCGGCCTCGGCGTCCAGGAGGATCGCCACGGCCTTCGCCACGTCGGCCGCGTGGACCACCTTCGCGCCGCGGCGGCACTCGACGGGCCGCCCGGCGACCGCCTCGCGGACGAGGTCGAACCACTTGCTGTCGGCCGGGCGACGGGCCAGGCCGTACACGCCGCAAGGGCGCAGGGAGCAGGCGGCGAGCCGTCCGGAGAGGCCGTAATCGGCGACGAACGCCTCGACGGCCCCCTTGCTCGCGCCGTAGTGGCTGCGGCTCCAGCTCGGGTGGGTTTCGTCGAGCGGCCGGTCGGGCAGGATGACGTCGTGGACGGCGCCCGAGGAGAGGAAGACGAACCGGCCGACGCCCGCCTCGCGGGCGCGCTCCATCAGCCGGATCGAGCCGGTGACGTTGCGGTCGACGAACTCCAGGACATCCCCCTCGTCGCCGACGAACCCCCGGCCGGGGCGATCGACGGCCGCGTGGACCACGGCGTCGGCGTCGCGGACCAGCTCCCGCGCCGCGCGGTCGTCCCCCAGGCCGCCGTCGATCCATTCGAGCGAGCCGGGCGTACCACCCTCGGGGAAGCCGAAGAGGTCGCTCGACGCCCGCCGCCAGGCGACGACGCGGTGTCCCGACGCGAGCAGATTTGCGACGATGTAGCGGCCGACGAACCCCGTCGCCCCGGTCACGGCGATCCTCATCCCACCCTCCCGGCCGGCGCGCCCGACCCCTCGGAGACCTCGACGTGGAGCCCACCCCCGCCCGTTCGCCCGCCCGCGTCCGCTGGTTCAAGCGGCTCATCATACTCGGCACGCTGGCGGCCGTCGCGGGCGTGGTGGCCTCGTTCCCGATCGGGCGGCATTACGCGATCGAGGGCTACACCGCGGCCAGGCGCTCCGCGCTCTACCACCTCACCGGCCTGACCCCCGACCGCTCCGAGATCGAGGCCGACTGGGCCCGTCGGCGGGCGCTCGGCGTCGCCCGGACCACCGAGGTCCTGACCAAATTCTACGAGAAGGCCGACGAGCCCATGAGGGAGCTGTTCCGGGTCGCCGGGATGGACCCCGAGCACGGCCTGGTCCGCTACGGCCGGGCCGACCAGGCGTTCCTGCTCTCCTCGCAGGTCTTCGAGCCCGACGACTCGGGCCGCTCGTACCGCTTCCGGCCGGGCCGGAAGTCGGTCTGGCTGCGGCAGGTCACGCTGCACGACGGCCCGTTCGGCCTGTTCCTGGTCCTCGACACGCCGGCCCATCGCGAGGCCGCCCAAAAGGCCGGCGCGATCGTCGACGAGGTCTCGGCCACCACGATCAACTCGTGGGGCCTGCGTGGCCCGGAGCCCGACCCGTCCGCCCCGCTCCGCGGGATCGTCCTGGGCGACTCGTTCATGCAAGGGATGTTCAACCCGGACGACCAGACCCCGCCCCTCCACCTGGAGAAGCGGCTCGCCGAGCTGGAGGGGAAGGCGGTCTCCGTCGCCAACACGGGGCACATCGGCTACTCGCCCGAGCAATATTATTATTCGTTGGTGGAATACGGCGAGCGGATGGACCCCCATTTCGTCGTCATGAGCGTCTGCCCCAACGACTTCGGCGGCGACTTCGACATCCTCGCCGGCCGCCCCGACTGGATGGACGAGGCCGAGTACTGGATCGACAGGGCCCACGGCTGGTGCCGGTCGCGCAACGTCCCGTTCCTGCTGGTGCCGGTCCCCAGCTTCCCCCAGGTGGAGAGCCGACGCAAGGACGGCTTCTATCCCGGCCTGGTGAGCAACATCTTCGCGGCGCCGCCGTCGCGCTATCTCGATCCGCTGGAACGCTTCCTGGACGAGAACCTGCGCCTGAAGCTGGAGGCCCAGAAAACCGGCGAAAACAACGCGCGCAGCAAGCTCTACAACCGCCACATCGACGACGACCACTTCTCGCCCAAGGGCGCCGAGGTCTGGGCCGACGCCGTCGCCCGCCGCCTCTCCCTCATCATGGCGACGACGGAGCGCTAGCGCCGGGGGAGACGCCGGAGGGCGGACGATCTTCCCCCCTGGAGGGGGAAGACAGACTCCGAAGGAGTCAGATGAGGGGGAGCCCGCCCGCAACGCTTCGCATTTCGCGACCCCGCCCGGGCCGACGGCCCCGGCTGGCCCCTTCGACCCTCGATGGCCGTCTCGCCCGTCCCCCCCTCATCCGGCCCTTCGGGCCACCTTCCCCCACCAGGGGGGAAGGCCGTTATCAAGGTCAATCCGCGATCCGGCACGTCGGGCGGATCCGTGGAGACAGGCGCCGCGGGGGGAGACGAGGCAGGCCGCACGCGCCGGGGGAGGCACCGGCGCGCCGCCCATGATCACTTCTTCATCAATTCCCGCGCCCCGCCGACGACCGCTTCCCACTGGAAGGCCGGGCCGGGGTCGGTCTTGTTGGTCTGGACGTGCCAGTGGCCGAGGACGCCCTGGTAGGCGTCGAACTCCGCGCGGGGGAGGGCGTCCGGGCGGACCTGGCCGGAGTCGTCGCGGGGGTAGTCGCAGTTGATCTTGGGGAAGACCGCGCAGAGCGCGGCGGTCAGCTTCGTCAGGGCGTCGTACTGGGCCTGGGTGAGGTCGTACTGCTCCAGCGTCGAGCCCTGCAGCTTGCCGGTGATCGGCTCGTTGCGGGCGGGGGCGAGCGGGACGGACGGGTCGCGGATCAGGTCGTCCTCCGGGGTGCCCGGCAGCTTGATCTTCACGCGTCCGGCGTCGTCCTTCTCGTACCAGCGGTCGCGGGTCGCCGTCTTGCCGGGGGGATAGGCCCCCATGTTGGCGATCTCGATGCCGATGGAGCGGCCGTTGGCGATCGTGGCGTGCCAGGCGGCCTCCTTGAGGTCGAGCGTCTGGTAGATCGTGCCGTCGAGGTCCAGCATGAAGTGGACGCTCAGGCCGCGGTCGTCGTGCAGGACGCGGAAGCAGCGCTTGCTGGTGCCGCAGACGTCGTAGTGGATGACGAACTGGTCGACGACGTTCTGGAGCGTCGGCAGATCCCAGCCGTGGAGCTTCACGCGGGCCTGGTCGGCCTCGGACAGGTTGTGCCGGCGCTGGCTGAAGCGGACCTTCGCCAGGTCGGGCCGGACCTTGTCGGCCGGGATGAAGCGGGGCTCGACGCGGTAGGCGTCGTACCCGCCCGGGTCGGTCCACAGGACGACGGGGGTGCCGGTGTGGAAGAGCTGGCCGCAGACCATGATCTCGTCCCCCCGGCGTTCCAGCGGGTCGCCCGGCTTCGGGTCGTCGGCCGCGAGGGCGAGGGGGGCGATGGCGAGCAGCCCGAGGGCCGCGACGAGGCGGGGCGGGGACGGACGCAAGGCGTTCTCCTTCCACGGACGGGGGGCGGGCGTGGGCCTGGACTCGCGGACGCGCGCGGCCCACAATGGATTTTCCGTCGTGGCGGCCGCTCGGGACAAGCGGGTTCCCCCCCCCGTCATGCTCGAATCGAAGCACGGAATCATCTCCATGACCCAGCGCCCCTCGCAAGCTTCCCGCCGTCCCTCCCCCCTGGCCCTCCTCCTGGCCCTGGCCCTCGCCCATGCCCACGCGGCGACCGCCCAGGAGGCGACCCCCCCGCAAGCCCCCGCCGAGCTGGCCTCGAAGCTGACCGCGCTGGCCGAGGCCCACAAGGGCAAGGTCGCGATCGCGCTGAAGCACCTGAAGACGGGCGAGTCGTTCGCGCTGAACGCCGACGTCCCCATGCCGACGGCCAGCCTCATCAAGTTCCCGGTGATGATCGAGGCCTACCGCCAGGCCGCCGAGGGGAAGGTGGACCTAAACGCCCCGGTGACGCTCCGCAAGAAGGACATGGTGCCGGGCTCCGGCGTGCTGACCTACCACTTCTCCGAGGGGGCCACCTTCCCGCTGGTCGACGCCGTCCACCTGATGATCACCTACTCCGACAACACGGCCACGAACCTCGTGCTGGACGCGGTCGGCATCGGGTCGACGGCCGCGACGATGGAGGCGATGGGCCTCCCGAACACCAAGATCCACTCCAAGGTCTACCGCCGCGACACCTCCGTCTTCCCCGAGCGCAGCAAGCAGTTCGGCCTGGGGAGCACCACCGCCGCCGACATGGTCGCGCTGCTCGACGACCTCCACGCGCGCAAGATCGTCGACGAGAAGGCGAGCGAGGCCATGTGGAACCACCTGCTCACCTGCGACGACAAGGACAAGTTCCCGCGCCTGCTCCCCCCGAACGTGAAGATCGCCTTCAAGACCGGCAGCATCGACGACGCTCGCACCTGCGCCGGGGTGATCGAGACCAAGGGGGGGCCGGTCGCCCTCTGCGTCCTGACCTCCGAGAACGAGGACAAGAGCTGGGGCCCGGACAACGCCGGCAACCTCCTCTGCGCCCGGGCGGCCAGGGAGGTCTACGACTCCTTCAGCGCGCGGGCCGACGGCCCGGCGAATTGACCCCAACGCGAGGCGTCGACATGGGATTCCTCCGCTCGCTCCGCAACTTCCTGGCCGACCGCTCCCACGAGCAGCCCCCCGAGGATTCGGTCCGTCGATTCCGCGACGCCTGGGGCCTCGACCCCGAGGCGGGCGAGCTGATCGAGCCGACCGACGCCGCCCCGGCCGCCCCGGCCCCCAGCGCCCCGGGGCCCGACGCCCGGGGGGCGTCCGAGTACGACCGGACCCAGTGGCGGCGGAAGCTCCATCACATCTTCGAGGCGGGCCCGGCCACCAACCCCGAGTGGCCCGCCCTGCTCCGCGAGGCCCGCGCCCTGAACCTGGACGACGCCTGGGTCGCCGACGGCATGCGCGAGGAGTTCACGATGCTGATCCGCTCCCACATCGCCGACCGTCGGCTCACCGAGGACGAGCGCGCCAACCTCGACGCCGTCCGCCGCCGCATCGGCTGGACCGAGGCGGAAGCCGCCGCCATCGTCGAATCCGTCGTCGCCGAGGCTCGCCGCTTCTTCGGCGGCGACGTGGTCGTGGAGAGCTGACGACGCGCCAGCCATCGTTGTTTCATGACGGCCGCGATCCGAACAACGGTCTTCCCCCCTGGTGGGGGAAGACAGACCGCGAAGCGGTCAGATGAGGGGGCGCTTGCGCCAGGAGCGCAGGAGTTCGGGGCCACGGCCCAGGCAGTCGGCCGCCGGAAGGCCGCCCCGGATCCCGACCGCCTCCCTGCTCGTCCCCCCCTCATCCGGCCCTTCGGGCCACCTTCCCCTACCAGGGGGGAAGGGCGTCGGGATGACCCGCTCCGGCCCCGGCCCGGCCGCTCCTCAGCGCAGATTCTCGGGGAGCGCCTGGGGCTTGCCCTCGCGGTCGACGCACGCGAGGGTGGTGCGGCCCTCGGTGAGGAGGACGCCGTCGCGGAACAGCTTGTACTCGTGGACGATCTTGACGTGCGTGACCCGCGCGACGGACGTCCGCAGGGTCAGCAGGTCGTCGTAGCGGGCGGGCTGCCGGAACTTGCACTCCAGGTCGACGATGACCAGGAAGAAGCCGGCGTCCTCGATGTCGCGGTAGGAATGGCCGCGGGCGCGGAGCAGCTCGGTGCGGCCCATCTCGAAGTAGACCGCGTAGGTCGCGTGGTGCAGCAGCCCCATGCGATCGGTCTCGGCGTAGCGGACGCGGATGGGGATCTCGTGGCTGTCGAGCTGGCTCATCGCGTCGCCTTTCCGGTCTCCGGGTTCGCCGCGGTCGCCTCGGCCGGCGGCGGCGTCACGACGATCAGCGGGTACGGGTCGTAGGGCCAGTCCTCGCGGCTCGGGTCTTGCGGCCGGTAGCCCGATTCCGCCCAGCGCCGGAATGTCGCGGGGGAATGGGCCGTCTTCTCGGCCTTGAGCCAGCCCTCGTACTGGTCGATCAGCTCCGACATGATCTTCCCGTCGCCGGCCGGGACGTAGAGGTGCCGGATGCTGAACTGGGCGCGGGCGTCGTCCAGGGTGGAGCCCTCGCGGAGCAGCTCGGCGATCGCGGCGACCAGCCCGGTGCGCTCCGCCCCCCAGGCGCAATGGATCAGGACGGGATACTCCATCTCGTCCAGCGCCTTGACGATCGTCCGGAGCTGGACGCGGGACATCCAGATGCACGAGGAGAGCGCGACGTCCACCTGGGTCGCCCCGGCGGCCAGGGTGGCGGCGCGCTCGTCGCGATACCAGGCCTTCTCGGGGTTCGCGCCGCGGAGGTTCAGGACCGTCCGGACGCCGTGCTCACGAAGGGTCGAGGACAGCAGTTTCGACGACATCTGGGACGACCGGAGGATCCGATCGGGCTGCACGATCCCGAAGTTGCCGTTCGCCTGGTTCCAGGTGATCCAGGCCGTCGGCCCCAGGAGGAGCGCCGCGATCGTCGCCAGGCCCCCGCGCGCGAGCTTCCTGCGCGTGCTTGCCACTACCGACCTCCCAATATCCCTCGCCGGGCGCGGGCGGCAGAGTCGCCTGGACCCGGGCGAATTCTTCGATCAAGAACCGGTCATTCTGATCCGGCGGGGCGTCGGGGCGGGCCCATGACAGGCCCGAGACCGTGTCCCACGCCTGCTCGGCCGTGTAGCCCTCGTGGCGGATCAGATACGCGGCGTGCGCCAGGCTCGTGCGATGGTGGCCGGCGACGCAGTGGAAGAAGACGGGCTGGCGAGACGGGTCGGCCAGCAGGTCGGCCGCGATGGCCATCTGCTCGACCGTGGCGCGCGAGCCGCGCATGGGGATGATGACCCAGTCGAGCCCCTCGTCCTCGACGACCTTGCTCTGGCCGATGTACTTCTCGTCCGTGCGGTTGATCGCCGTGAGCGTGACGATCGTCTTGATGCCCTCGCGGGCGACGACCCTCCGCAACGGGGCGGGCTTCTGCCACGCGCCCCGGACGACGCGGCCGGGGCGGATCACCTCCACCCGCTTCTCCAGCCAGTATTCGCGGGCCCAGAGCGAGCCGCCCACGACGGCGGCGGCCGTAATCACGACCGCCCCGAGGATCCAGGGCAAAGAAGGGCGACGGACCACGTGGACTCCTTCCCGCGGCGGCCTATGAAGGCGTGCGCGAACGGCCCTCGCGGCCGTCACGCCCGAAATCGCCGGCATTGTAGCCGCCCCCCCCCTCCCGGCAAGGCCAACAACCGTCGCGGGGGACGCGCGAGCCGTCGTCGTTCAGCCGGGCTTCTCCGCGTCGCCGGGCGAGGGGAACTGGGCGAGCGCCTCGCGGTAGGCCCGCTCCACGGCCTGGAACTCGGCCGGCTTCCCGCCAGCGTCCGGGTGCTTCTCCCGGGCGAGTCGCCGGTAGGCGGCCTTGATCGACTCCCTGGAACAGGGAAAGCCGACATCAAGCACGACGCTCCAGGGATGCCGCGAGGCCAGGTCGGCGTGGACGCCCTGGACGCCCTTCTCCTCGCTGACGTAGAAGTCCGTGCCGTGGTGCGTCACCCGCCCCTCGCGCCTCAGCGTCTCGCGGTCGATGGACAGCGAAGGAGCCTTCGGCGCCTCCGCGTCGCCCGCTCCGTCGCCCGGCAGATCCTCCTCGCGATAGGGCTCGCGGTCGATGTACATCTTCCCCGCGGTCCGCCGGACGATCCGATGCCTGGCGACCGTGACCTCGCCGAGCGAGCCGGCCTGCCCGGCCTCGGAGACGGCGTAGAGGAAGGCGAGAGGCGCGGGGCGGGCCTCCTTCGCGGGGGGGCGACGGGACAGGCGGCTCCTGGGCTTCTCTCGCCCCTGGTCGTCCGGCGCGCGGGCCGGCCCGCCCCGCTTGGAGGCGGAAGCCCACTTCGAGGGCAACCGTTTCCCCCCGTCGCCGGCCGCCTCGGCGGCCTTCTCCTCGGCCGCCTTCGCGTTCTTCTCGTAGCCGGTCGCCAGGGGCTTGGCCCCCTCCCTGGCGTCCGACTCCGAGGCCCAGACCAGCCAGCACCACCGGCCGATCCCGACCGAGCAGCAGGCGTAAGCGGTTTCTTCATCCTGGATCATGTTCACCGACCGATCCGGCGAGATTGAGGGGACTGACCTGTGTTCCGTGGAAAACCGGGCGAGGAAGTCACGACCAGCATCCCTTCTCCCCTCATGGGAGAAGGTGGCCGAAGGCCGGATGAGGGGGGCGACCGGCCCCGCGTCATGCCGGCCGCGAGGGACCTGAAGCCGTCGGCCGTCGGTTGCGTTCCCTCATCCGCCCCTCCGGGGCACCTTCTCCCACGAGGGGAGAAGGGGGGATGCGCATCCCCCCCACCGGGCACGCTACCGGCGTTCCGTAGGCCGTGTTGACGATCCGGCGACCCGCCCCGGCGGCGTCAATCCGCCGGGGCGTCCTCGCGACGGCCGAGGAGGTAGCTCATCAGGTCGTGGAATTCCCGCTCGGGGATCTGCTGGGCGATGTCGGCCGGCATGGGGGAGAGCTGGACGGTCTTACGCTCCTCGACCTCGTCGGCGGGGACGCGGATTTCCTGGCCCTGGGCGTCGGCCATGACGAGGATCTTCCCCTCCTCGCGGAGCAGCAGGCCGGAGATGACGCGGCCGTCCTCCAGGGCGAGGACCGTCGTGCGGAACATCTGGTCGACGTTCCGGTTCGGGTCCAGCACGTCCTCCAGGAGCCGGTCGAGCCCCCGGGCGCCGATCCCGTCGAGCTGCGGTCCGACGCGCGCCCCCCGCCCCCCGATCTGGTGGCAGACGCCGCAATGCGTCTCGAACGCCTTCGCGCCGGCGGGCACGTCGGGCGTCGCCGCGGCGAAATCCGCGCGGCGCTTCTCGATCAGCTCCGCGAGTTGCTCGTCGGCCGGCGGCAGCCCGGCGAGCAGCCCGGCGATCCGGTCGGCCACGTCCGCGATCCCCGCGTTTTCCAGGCCGATGACGATCGGCCGCCGCTGGAGCAGCCGGGCCGACGCCTTCCCCTCGGCGATCGCCTTCAGGAGCGCCTCGCCGCCGTCCTTCCGACGCACCAGAGCCGCGGCCGTCGTGTACTGGATCGGCTCGGGGATCGTCGCCAGCGCCGCGACGATGGCGTCGCGCGCCTCGGGCCTGTCGATCCCCGAGATCGCCACGGCCGCGGCCTCGCGCAGCGAGGGCGGCAGCGAGCCGTCCTCCAGCACCCGCTTGAGCCCGGCCAGCCCGCGCGGCATGTCTATCGCCGCGACCGCCGCCAGCGCCTCCAGGCGACGCCCTTCCGGCAGGTCCTCGCGGGCGAAGACGGCCTCCAGGTCGGGGATCGCCTCCTTGATCTGGAACTCGCCGACGGCGTCGACGCCCCGCTTCACCTCGTCGGCGTCCTTCGACGTCAGCGACCCCTCCAGCAGCCCGGCGACCATCGCCCGAAGCTCGGCGGGGGTCTCGGCGCCGCGCTCGGCCAACCCCTGCCGGATATCCCGCAACGCCGCCAGTTGGGCCTCCGGCCCGCCGGCGGCCACCGTCCCCTCCACGAACGTCGCGAGGGTCGGGAAGATCGATTCCTCCCCGTGCCGCGCGACGTGGCGCAGGTAGCGGGCGACGTCCGCCGGGTGCTCTGAGGCGTGCTGGAGATGCGTCATCAGGAACGCGGCGGCCGAGGCGGTCGGCGCGGCCACCGCCACGTTGGCGAGGTCGGAACGGTCGCGGTCGCTCAACTTCATCGCGGCCAGGCCGGGCCAGACGCCGGGGCCCGAAAGCTGGTCGCGGAGCGCCTTCCGCGCGGTGTAGAGCAGGTGCGTGTCGTCTTCCGACGTCGATTGCCGCAGGTCCAGCAGCGGGCGGACGAACGCGATCTCGGGATGCGCCCCCAGCACCTCGGCCGCCGCGCGGCGGACGTGGGCGTCGGGCGAGGCGAGCGACTCCAGCGCGAACGCCCGAGTCTCCGGGGCGAGCGCCGGCCGGTCGGCCAGGATCCGCAGGCCGTGGACGCGGAGCGCCGGGCCGTCGGCATCGGTCGCGCCCCTCGCCACGTCCGCCAGGGTCTCGTCGTCGAGCATCCCCAGGCGTTCGAGGATCCAGAGGGCGTGGACCCGCTCGGTCGGCCCGGCGTCGTGGGCGAGGGAACGTTCGCGGAGCTTTCTCACACCCTCCTCGCCGCCGCGCGCGACGAGCTGGTTGGCCGCGCTGACGCGGACGGGGAGCGTGGGACTCTTGAGGTCCGCGATCAGCTCGTCGACGCTCGATTTCGTCCGGTCGACCGCCTCGGGCGAGGGGATCGGCCTGGAGCCGTCCCCCTTGTACACGATGCGCCAGATCCGGCCGCTGGTCCGGTCGCGGCCGGGGTGGGTGAGCGGGACCTCGTAGTGGCCGATGATGCGGTTGTAGAAGTCGGCGACGTAGATCGCGCCGTCGGGGCCGATCTTCATGTCGACGGGGCGGAACCAGTTGTCCTCGCTCCAGACGAAGTCGGGCTGCTCGATCCCGCGGGGGGTCGACCCATGCCACTCGACCGAGTCGTGGTTGATGCGGTTCGTGACGACGTTCCCGACCATCAGCCGGCCGCGATACTCGGGGGGGAAGTGGTCCGACTCATAGGCGATGATGCCGGAGATGGCCGTGGAGCCGTGGTCGTGCGTGACCATCTCGGGCGCGAAGCCCAGGCCGTCGTGGGGCTTGCCGAAGCTGGGGTAGTACCCCCCTCGGATCAACTGGTACAGCGGCTTGCTGTGGCAGTCGGCCGAGTAGAGGTAGCCGAGCGAATCGAACGCCAGGCCGAAGGGGTTCACCTGCCCGTGCGTGACGCGCTCGGCGTGCGAGCCGTCGGCGCGCATGCGGTAGACGTTGCCGGAGTTCATCTTCACGGCGCGCCCGTCCGCCCCGGCGAGTTCCGAGTCGTTGGAGAAGCCGTGGCAGGCGTAGATCCAGCCGTCGTGGCCCCAGGTGAAGCTGTTGGTCATGCCGTGGGTGTCGCGATGGCCGATGTAGCTGTACGCCGCCTCGCGGGCATCGGCCTTGCCGTCGCCGTCGGTGTCCTTCAGCCGCCAGATGTTGGGGATGCCGTGCGCCAGCGCCTCGTCGGCGGAGGGCATCGGCAGGACGCCGATGGGGATGTTGAGGCCGTCGGCGAAGGTCTCGACCTTCCGCGCGCGGCCGTCGGGCCCGAAATCGGACAGGATCTTGACCGTGTCTCGGGGCCTGGCCCCCCCCTCGGCCGCGTAGGGATACTCGACCGTGTCCGTGACCCAGAGCCGCCCCCGGTCGTCGAACGCGATGTTCAGCGGCTTCTGGATGTCGGGCTCGGCGGCGACGAGCTGGACCTCGAACCCCGGCGGGACGTGGAGCGCCTTCCGCTCCTCCTCCGGCGACCGGGGCTCGAACGTCGAGACGTCCTGCACCGGCGCGGGCTGCTGGCCGACGACGCGGACCGACACGAAGACCGCGGCCAGCCCCAGGCACGCCAGGGCCGGCACTCTCATATGAAGCATCACGACGCTCCGTCGCGGGGAGGGACAAGGTGTGACTTCGGGCGGAGATGCGTTTCAGCGTGCCCGCTCGGCCGTCGGAAATCAAGGGGATGCAGTCGCGCGAGCCGCGCGGACTCGCCCGGGCGTCGGACATGTCTCGGGAGATTTTCCGGGATTCCTGAAATCCCGCCGATCTCGCCGCTGATCCTTCGGGTGTTCGATGAAGCTGTTCTTTGACAACTCGGAAGCAGCCAGGCGTCACGGAGCCGTGACGAGCGCTCGCCCCAATCCGTCCCCTCTCCCGCCGGGAGAGGGCGGCCGCGCCAGCGGCGGGCGGGGGTCGTCGCGGCGCGGATGGAGCGATGGCCGCGCGAATCGTGAACCGCCGCTATCTCGACCGGTCCGACGACCCTCGCCCGGCCCTCCGGGCCACCTTCTCCCGGCGGGAGAGGGGACGCGCGTTTCACGCTCATCGAGCAGGGCGCGGAGCGAGAAACCACTTCGAATTCGACGAACGAAGCCAACGCTCCACAGCCGTAAACCTTTTATGGAGAAACGACTTAACTACCCCGCGACGTGGAACGACGGCGCGCGAACGAAGCCAACCCGGCCGGCCCCTTATCTCGGCGGCGGGCGGCCTATCGGTTGCGGTTGCGGGGCTTCGGGCGGGTCACTACAATTGGCCGATTCGTTCTCCCCAAGTCGAACCCTGGAAAAGAGCTAAGGCGGCGAGATGGCCGAAGAGTCGCGGGACGGTCTGGAGGCGGTGCGGGCGGAGAAGCTGCGGAAGATCGCCGAGCTGGGGATCGACCCCTGGGGGCGTCGGTTCGACGACCATCGGGCCATCGCCTCCGTGCGCGCGATCGACCCGCCGAAACCCGCCGAGGGGGAGACTCCCGAGCCCGGCCCGGCCGTGCGGATCGCCGGGCGGATCATGCTCCGGCGCGGGCAGGGGAAGGTCGTCTTCCTGGAAGTCCGCGACTGGACCGAGCGCGTCCAGGTCTTCATCGGCAAGAAGCAGGTCGGCGACCAGGCATGGGCGCTGGTGGACCTGCTGGACCTCGGCGACCTCCTCGGCGTCGACGGCACGCTCGGCTACACCAGGACGGGCGAGCTGACCGTCTTCGCCACCGAGCTGACCTTCCTGGGCAAGAGCCTGACCCCGCCCCCCGAGAAGTGGCACGGGCTCACCGACCAGGAGGTCCGCTACCGCCGCCGCTACGTCGACCTGTTCTCGAACCCGGAGTCGCTCCAGACCTTCATGGCCCGGTCGACCATCGTCCGCACCTTCCGCAAGGTGATGGAGCAGCGCGGGTTCGTGGAGGTCGAGACCCCCACCATGCAGTCCATCGCCGGCGGCGCGGCGGCCCGGCCGTTCGTCACCCACCACAACACGCTGGACATCGACCTGTTCCTGCGGATCGCGCCCGAGCTGTACCTCAAGCGGCTCCTGGTCGGCGGCATGGAGCGGGTGTTCGAGATCGGCCGCGTCTATCGGAACGAGGGGATCAGCCCCAAGCACAACCCCGAATTCACGATGATGGAAGCCTACCAGGCGTACGGCGACTATCACTCGATGATGGACCTGACCGAAGGGCTGATCCGCGCCTCCATCGAGGCGATCGGCGGCGGCTTCGTCCGCCCCTGGGGCGAGAAGACCATCGACTTCACCTCCCCCTGGCCGCGCCGCCCCTACTTCGACCTGCTGAGGGAGCACGCCGGCGTCGACCCCGAGGACTTCGAGGCCGTGAAGGCCCGCGCCCAGGCCGCCGGGATCAAGACGGAGGGGCGCGATCGCGACGTCATCATCAGCGACCTGTTCGAGGCGACCGTCGAGGACGCGCTGGTCGGCCCGGTGTTCGTCATCGACTACCCGGCCGCGATCTGCCCGCTGACCAAGCGGAAGGCGGCCGACCCGCGCGTCGCCGAGCGGTTCGAGCTGTTCGTCGACGGCATCGAGCTGGCGAACGCCTACACCGAGCTGAACGACCCCTACCTGCAGGAAGACCTCTTCCGCGGCCAGCTCGCCGGCCAGAAGGAGGAGGACTCGATGGCCAAGATGGACGACGACTTCGTCCAGGCCCTCAAGAACGCCATGCCCCCCGCCGGCGGCCTCGGCGTCGGCATCGACCGCCTCTGCATGCTGCTCCTGAACAAGGCCAGCATCCGAGACGTCATCCTGTTCCCCCTGATGCGTCCCCAGGCCCCCCGCCCCGTCGAGACCGAGGACGACGAGTCGGAGATCTGACGACCCACGCCGGCCCTCGCCCTCGCCCCCGCCCTCACCCGCCGCCGGCGCGACCGCCTTCCGCCGGCGGGATGGGGGCCGGGATCAGCGCCGGGCGCGGTTCGGGGACGGTCGCGACGGCTTCCGCCGCCTCGCCCTCGACGCCGGGCGAGCGCCAGTCGACGCTCATCAGCTCGGCCCAGCGGTTCAGCTCGGGGACGGTCTGGCAGACGATCTTGATGGTGACGGTGATGGGCATCGCCAGGATCAGGCCGGAGAGGCCCCAGATGTATCCCCAGAAGAGGCAGGCGATCAGAACCGTGGTCCCGTTGAGGTCCAGCGACCTCCCCATGACCAGCGGCGTGACGACGTAGCCGTCGATCCCCATCACGGCAAGGTACATGGCCGCGACGATCAGGGCGTCCCCCAACGAGCCGGTCTGCCCCAGCGCGATGAGCGTCGGCGCCGCGCCGCCGGCGAGCTGGCCGATGTACGGGATGTAGTTCGTCACCGCCGCGAACAGCCCCAGCGGCAGGGCGAAGTTGATCCCCAACAGCCACAGCCCGGCCGTCACCGCCGCCCCGACGCCCAGGTTCATGAGCGTCCGGGCGATCAGGTACGCCCGCACCTTCCGCGTCACCTGCTCCAGGACCCCCTGGGCGTTCCGCGACGACTCGGGCGTCCGGGCGAAGAACCGGAGCACCTTGACCTTGAGCATGTCGCTCTCGATCAGCAGGAAGATCATCAGGACCAGGACGATGAACCCGTGGACGACCCACGCGGTGAAGTCGGACAGGCCCAGGCTGAGCTTCTCGATAAGGAGCGCGCGGTTGGTGTCGCCGAGGCGGTCGATGGTCCCCGGCTCCGGGAGGATCGCGCGCAGCGAGGGCTGATCGCGGATCAGGTCGGTGAGCCGCCCGCTGAGCCGGCCGGCCAGGCGCTCGATGTCGCTGGGCAGGGTGTTGGCGGCCTGGATGAGCCCCTCGGCCGTCATGCCGGCGAGGTACACCCCCCCCAGCACCAGCATGAGGAAGATCGTCAGCAGGCCGATCGGCCCGTAGGCCAGCCTGCGCCGGAAGAACGACGCCAGCGGCGACAGCATCGACGCCAGCACCAGCGCGAAGGCGATCGGCGCCAGGATCGTCTTCAGCAGATAGAGCGCGGCGACGACCCCGAGCACGGCCAGGACGACCTGGGACGACGCCGCATACCTCGCCGCTCGATCCAAGACGACTCTCCCGCGACGATGGACGGGCCGGGGCCGCTCGGAGTGGGAGCGTCCCCCCTCCATCATCGGCCCCGGGCGGCCCCGCCGCAAGTCCCGCGCCGGATCACGCGCCTCCCCCCGGCGACGGCCTCGGCGCCAACCCCTCCGGGCGGGAAGCCCTCTCGGCGCCCGCGTTTGAGAAGCGAGGACGGGGCGATTGATCCCATGCCTACTTTCAGGCAGAATCACGCCCTCTTGCCAGCGGCAACGTCAAGTTCCGTACCACGAGGCACCAGAGAGGCCGAACTATGTTCGCAACCATTTGGCGGTCCGTCTTGGCCGCCTCGCTGCTCCTCGCGGCGGCCCGGGGGTCGTCGGCCGGACCGATCGCCTACGTCGTCGATTCCTCGAACAACCTGGGGACGCTCGAGTTGGACACGGGGGCGTTCCATCGGGTCGGGACGGTGGCGACGGCGCTCGACTCGATGGGCCGGCCTAGCCGGCTCTTCGCGATGGGCTTCGGCGCGGACGGGATGCTCTACGGCGTGGACAACCGCGTCGGCGACCTGTACAGGATCGACCCGGCGACGGCCGCGACGACCGACCTGGGCAATACCGGGTCGCGCGCCGTGGGCGGCGGCGCGGGGCCCGGGGGCGACCTCTACTTCCTCTACTTCTTCATCCCGTCCACCCTCCGCCAGATCGATTTGCCCGGCCCGGCCTCCTCGCTGATCGGCTCGATCGGCTTCGAAGGGGACGGCTCGCTGGCGTACGACGGCCGGGGCTCCTTCTACGCGACCGAGTTCGGCACCGAGATGCTGTACCGGATCGACCCGGCGACGGGGGCGTCGGTCCTCGTGGGTAGCCTCGGCCTCCCGCCCGGCTCGGAGGGCGTCGGCGCGGCCGTGTTCGTCGACGGGGTGCTCTACGGCTTCACCGGGAACAACACGATCGTCATGATCGACGTCGCGACCGGCGCGTCGACCTACGTGGCCGACATCCAGACGCCCGGGGCCTTCATCGGCGCCGCCGCGGTCCCCTGGTCGACCGCGGTCCCCGAGCCTTCCAGCATCGTCTCGCTGGGCGTCGGCCTGCTCGTCGGCCTCGGATTCGTGGGCCGCCGCCTCGGGCGTCGCGCGGGCTGAGATGCAGGCCCGCCCGAGGTCGCCGGGCATCAGCCGGCCGTCGGCTCGTCGCCCAGGTGGGCGCGGATCAGGTCGGGGAGCTGGGCGGTGAACTTGCTCCGGGGCATGACCTCGCGGCAGCCGGCGTCGCGGGCGGCCTGGAAGGCCTCCACCTCGACGTGGGGGCCGAAGGCGATGAAGGGGACGTCCGGCGCCAGCGCCATCAGCTTCGTCAGCGACTCCCGCGAGGCCAACTCGCCGGCGGTCAGGTCGACGAACACGGCGCGGGGCCGGTTCCCGGCTAGGAACTCCTCGGCCTGCTCGACCCGGCCGACGGCCTTGACCTTCCGGCCCAGCTCCTTGGCCGTGCTGGTGATCTTGACCGTGAACATCAAATCGCGGCTGAGGAGCAGGCCAGAGGGGGTCGTTTCCATGATGCGGCTCCGTTGGGGGGATTGTCGCCGAAGGCCGCCCCACCATACCGGAACGGGCGGGGGATAGGCGAGGGCCGACGGCTCGATGCCCACGGGGGCGACATCCCGCGCGGATCAGGGCCACTCGTCGGGCAACTCGCTCAGGAACTTCTGGAGGACCGCGCGGGCATGGTCGACCGACATCGGCCCGGGATCGACGTCCGATTCGTGCGCCCAGTAATTGCGGACCCGCCGCACCGCGTGGGCCCTCTCGCGATCCGCCTTCGAGATCCCTCGGTATCGCTTCCCGCCGATCTGGTCGATCATCACCGATGCGTCGGTCCGCCGCCCCGGGTCGCCGTGCCGCGAGCGGTCATACGACCGCAGGGCCGCCTCGAACGCCGCGAAGAGGCGGACGATGTACGTCCCTTCGAGGTTCAGGTGCGCGGCTTTGAGGTTGTCGCGGGCCGGCCTCTCGAGCAGATTCGCGAGATCTGGCGCGGCTTGCAGCGCGGCGCGCAGGCGATCCACGGCGGCGCGGGTCGCCTTGTATTCGCCCCAGACCTCGGCGACGCGCTCGTGGAAGTCAGACCGACGGTATGGCATGCTCCGCGATCGCTTCCATCACCCGGTTGAGCGTGTCGCGCGAGAGGCTCGCCCGCCTTCCCTGTTCCACGGAGCCACCGGCTCCCGCGTCGGGCAGGAAGTCGGAATCGACGTACCAGCGGCCGTTTTCGCTGTAGAAAGTCGCCAGCGGATCGTAGGTCGGCATCAGGTAGAGGTCGACGGCCGCCTCCGCCCCGGGGATGTCGTACGCAATAGGGTCGAGGCCGAGACGGACCGGCCCCTTCTGCAGGGCCAGGAACGGGACCTCGTACACGGCCCGGTCCGCGTCCCGCATCCTCTTCGTGTACCGCTTCTTGACCCAATCGGGATCGTCCAGGCCGGCTTCCACCTGGGTGACCAGGTCCTCGGCCAGCCGCGCGAATTCCTCTCGATTCGACATCCCGCCGCCCCTGTTATTGATGCCTTGGGATTCGGGCCGCCGTAGGGGGCCAGGCGGCCCGTCGATCAGGATCGGACAGGCCGCCGGTCGTCCCCGATGGTCCATTGTAACCGCGTCGGCCCGTCGGCGGCTCAGCGGGCCGGGAAGGTCGCCTGGATCCAGGCGGGGGTGAGGGTGGCCAGGTCGTCGATGGTGGCGTCGGCGCCGGCGGCGAGGAGGTCGGCGGCGGGGTAGGTCTGGGTGATGCCGACGGCCTTCATGCCGGCTCCCTTGGCCGACTGGAGCCCCGCGGTGCTGTCCTCGATCACCAGGCACGAGGCGGCTTGCAGGTCGAGCGCGGGGTGGACCTGGCGCAGGGCCTCGAGCGCCTGGACGTAGCCGGCCGGGTGGGGCTTGCAGTGGGTGGCGTCCTCGGCGGCGACGATGGCGGAGATCCGGTCGCGCAGGCCCAGCTTCTCCAGCGTGAAGACGATCTCCCCGCGCAGGGCGCCGGAGTTGATCGCCACCGGGTACTGGTCGGCCATCCGTCGGACCGTGGCGGCGGCGTCGGGGAAGTACTTCAGCCCCTGCTCGGCCACCTCGAAGTAGCGGCGGCCCTTGCGGGCGATCATGTCGGCGATGCGCGCGTCGTCATAGGCCTGGCCATGGTCGGCCAGGACGTGCTCGAAGCATCCGGCGTCGTCGTAGCCGAGGTAGCGTTCGTGGTAGGCCTCGAAGGTGAGGTCCACGCCCTCCTGTAGCAGCACCTCGCGGAACAGGTCGAAGTGGACCGACTCGTCGTCGACGAGGACACCGTTGAAGTCGAAGATCACGGCGGAAATCATGGGGCTTCGTCACCGGGGCTGGGGCTGCGGGGATGCGTCGGGGTCGGTCGATGATCGGGGGGGATGGCGGTCGGGCGGGCCGGCTCGGCTAGATGGCCTCGGGCCCGCGTTCGCCGGTGCGGATCCGGATGCAGTCGTCCAGCGGGAGGATGAAGATCTTGCCGTCGCCGATGTTGCCGTCGGGACCGCCGCGGGCGGCCTGGAGGATGGCCCGGACGGTCGGCTCGACGAAGTCCTCGTTGACGGCGATCTGGAGCTGGGTCTTGCGCCTGAGGCTCAGCGTGACCTCGTGGCCGCGGTAGACCTCCGCGGCCCCCTTCTGGCGGCCGAAGCCCTGCACGTCCATGATCGTCAGCCGGAAGACCTCGACCCGCGACAGGGCCTCCTTCACGGCCTCGAGCTTCGTCGGCTGGATGATGGCGATGATCAGCTTCATGGTCCGGCCCGGCCGCGCGTGGGGCGAAGCGCGGAGCCCGCGCCCGAACGGCCCATTCTCAAGCAGCCCCGCGTCCGGCGTCAACCTGGCCTCGCCGGAAGCGCGCGCGTTTCGACCCCGGCCGCCGGTCGCGCCCCGAGAAACATTCCAGATTCCTGAAATCCCGCCGATCCCGCCGCGGACTATACGGGAGCATTGATGACGGTGCTCCTTGACAATCCGGAAGCAGTGGAGCGCCGAGGGGCGTCGGCCTCCCGGCTCCCATCCCCCCCACGCTGGGCCGACGACCCGACGCTTTCTCGGCGCTGGATGCGAAACGCGCCGTCGTCCGTCTCGGCCGTTACTCCGGAGCATCCCTCCCTCCCAGCCCAGGGGGAACGGACGGGCGGTTCACGCTCGACGAGCCCGGCGTGGCGCGAGAAACCGCTTCGAAAATGACGAACGAAGCCACCCCGCCTCGGCCGCAAACCCCTTAACGGCAATGCCTTGGCCGAGAATCGGCGGAAACCGCGGCGCGCGAACGAACCCACCGCGCGCGGTGGGGCCGTCGGGGCATGCCTCGCCGGTGTCGAGGTCGAAAGGCACGCCCAGGTCGGGACGCGGGGGGATCGGTCAGTGCGCGCCGTGATCGTGCCCGGGGCCATGGGCATGGCCATGGCCATGGCCGGCGCCATGCCCGTCGGCTTGCTGGAACATGGAGGGGGGGTAGTCGTCGCGGGTCTCGGCCCAGGTGCAGCCGGCGACGGCCGCGACGGCGGCGATCATCAGGCAGGCGAGGGCGCGGGCGGCATTCCTGGCCATGGCGAGTTCCTTCCGTGTCAAGGTCCGGTGGGCCCGGAGGAGGGGACGCCCGCGCCGCCGCCCTGCGCGGCGCTGGGGGCGGAGGTCTGGCCCGATTCGCGCGTCGCGGTGGGCGAGAGCGGGGCGGGGCCGGCTTGCGAGTACGCGTGGCCCCCTTCGAGCGGGGGCCCGGTGTACGAGCCCGGGAGGGCCGCGAACCGGCCCGGGACCGGGAATTCGTGGCACTCGTCGCAGAACGTCGCGCAGCCGACGCCGCACGTCGCCAGGGCGACGGCCGCGACCGCGTGTCGAAGCCTGAACATGGGCGATCCCTCCTCCTGATTCCCTCTCGATCGCGGGCCCGTCGTCCTCAACGGGCCGAGAGGATTCATCGGCCGGCCCGCCCCGCCACGATGAGCCGAATCCCCCCGCCCTCCCCATCGACCGGGGCGCGCTTCGGGACGTCGAGTTCTCCCCCCAGGCGTGGATGTCTTAGGGTTCTGATGGACGGGCCCCTCAAGGAAGACTCGCGGCCTCGGGCGCGCCCGGCCGCGCCGGGCGTCGTCGGAGTCGACGGGACCGCGCTCGATCTTCAAGGAGTATGCACCGATGGCATCCAGGAACGTCAGCCGCCGAGAGCCGGGCGCCTCCCCGCTCCAGATCTACCTCCAGGACATCAACGACACCGCGCTCCTCAGCGCCGAGGAGGAGCGCGAGCTGGCCGCGCGGATCGCCGAGGGGGATCCCTTCGCCCGCGAGCACATGGTGAAGGCCAACCTCCGCCTGGTCGTGAACATCGCCCGTGGCTACGTCGGCAAGGGGCTGAACCTCGAGGACCTGATCGAGGAGGGGAACCTCGGCCTGATGCGCGCCGTCGAGGGCTACGACGGCATGATGGAGACGCGGTTCAGCACCTACGCCAGCTACTGGATCAAGCAGTCGATCCGCCGGGCCGTGATGAACAACGGCAAGCCGATCCGCCTGCCGGCCTACATGGTGACGCTACTGGCGAAGTGGAAGCGGGCCTCCAACGCCCTGGCCGAGCGCCTGGGCCGCCAGCCGACGCACGAGGAGGTCGGCAAGGCGCTGAAGCTCTCCAAGAAGAAGATCGGCATCGTCGCCAAGGCGATCCGGGTCAACGGCCTGACCCACCAGCCCGACCACTCCGGCGACGAGGGCCAGGCCCTCGACGACGTCCTGACCGACGACGGCAAGGCGCCCGAGGACCTGATGATGGAGACCGACGACCTGGAGCGGATCCTCGGCCGCCTCGACGCGCTGGACGACCGCGAGGCCGACGTCCTCCGCATGCGGTTCGGCCTGGAGCCGTTCGAGCCGATGACCCTCCGCGAGGTGGGCGAGCGCCTCGGCCTGACCCGCGAGCGGGTCCGCCAGCTGGAGCACCAGGCGCTCCGCAAGCTGACCCGCGACGCGGAAGACCTGGCGTGGGCCTGACGGCCGGCGCCCGTCAGCCCAGGATCAGCATGGCGTCGCCGTAGCTGTAGAAGCGATAGCGGCGCCGCACGGCCTCGGCGTAGGCGGTCCGGATCAGCCCCGGGCCCGCCAGCGCGGAGACCAGCACCAGCAGGCTGCTCCGCGGCAGGTGGAAGTTCGTGACCAGGGCGTCCACCGCGCGGAATTCGTGCCCCGGCCGGATGAACAGGTCGGTCCGGCCGCGGTACTCCTCCAGCCTCCCCAAGGCCGCCGCCGTCTCCAGGGTGCGCGTGCTGGTGGTGCCGACGGCCACGACCCGGCCGCCGGCAGCCTTCGCGTCGTTGAGCCGGTCGGCCGTCTCGCGGGAGACCTCGGCCCATTCGGCGTGCATGCGGTGGGCCTCGACCGTCTCGGCCTCGATCGGCCGGAACGTCCCCACGCCGACGTGCAGCGTGACGTCGGCCGTCGCCACGCCCCGCGCCGCCAGCCGGGCGAACACGTCGTCGGTGAAGTGGAGCCCGGCCGTCGGCGCGGCCACCGACCCCGGCCGGCGGGCGTAGACGGTCTGGTAGCGCTCCAGATCGCCCTCGCCGGCGAGCCCGCGCCGGATGTACGGCGGCAGGGGGGTCTGGCCGAAGCGGGCCAGCAGTTCCAGGGTCGTCGCGGGAGCCTCGGGCGTCGGGCGGACGATCCACGATCCCCCCTCGCCGCGCCCTTCCAGGATCAACGCCAGCCCGGGGGCCTCGCCCACCGTCACCGATTCGCCGAGCGCCGGCCGGCCGCGGGTCTGGGCCAGGATCTCCCAGGTGCCGTCGCCGCGGTCGTCGAGGAACAGCCCCTCCCACCTGCCCCCCGTCGCCGATCGCCGGCCGATCAGCCGGGCGGGGACCACGCGCGAATCGTTGCGGACCAGCACGTCGCGCGGGCCGAGGAGGTCCGGCAGGTCGGCGAACGCGCGATGGTCGATCGTCCCGGAAAGGCGGTCGACCACCATCAGCCGCGAGGCGTCGCGGGGCTCCGCGGGATGCTGGGCGATCAACTCGTCGGGGAGGTCGAAGTCGTATTCCGAGGTCAACACGGGGCGTCGGGCTCTGGGGCGGGGCGGGGCGATGGTATAACGGGGCGACCCATGGCGCGGCCCCCCCGTCGATCCCGAGCGATTATATCGTGCAGAGCCTCAAGCGACGCCTGGAGATCGCCGCCCGCGCCCGACGCCCCTGGCCGGACCGACCCGTCCCGATCGCGCTGGTGATCACCGACCTGGACGTCGGCGGGGCCGAGCGGGCGATGACCTCGTTGGTCCTCGGGCTGGACCGTCGCCGATGGGCGCCGCTGGTCGTGAACCTCAGCGCCGAGGGGGAGCTGGCGGCCGTGATCCGCGACGCCGGCATCCCGGTCGAGAGCCTGGGCCTGGGCCGTCGGAGCCTGGCGCGCGGGGTGGCCGGGCTGGTCGCGGCCCTGCGGCGACACCGCCCGGCGCTGGCGCAGAGCTTCCTCTTCCACGCCAACCTCCTGACGAAGCTGGCGGCGCCCGCCGCGGGCTCCCCCTGGGTGCTCGGGGGGCTCCGGGTCGCCGAGCGCCAGAAGCGGTGGCACCTGACGCTCGACCGCCTCACCGGCCGGATGGCCTGCGGCTCGGTCTGCGTCTCCGGCGGGGTAACGCGGTTCAGCGTCGAGCAAGGGGGGCTCGACCCGGACCGGCTGACCGTGATCCCCAACGGCGTCGAGCTATCCCGGTTCGACGTCCCGCCCGTCGACCGCGCGACGCTGGGCGTCCCTGGAGACGCCTTCCTCGCGCTGGCCGTCGGCCGGCTCGACGTCCAGAAGGGGTTGCCCGACCTGCTGGCCGCCGTTGGACTCGCGGCGGGCGACGCCCCCGGGCTGCGACTGGCGGTGGTCGGCGACGGACCCTTGCGGGGCTGGCTCGAAGCGGAAATCGCCGCGCGGCCGGGGCTGTCGGGGCGCGTCCGGCTCCTGGGCCGCCGCGACGACGTCCCGGCACTGATGCGGGGGGCCGACCTGCTGGTCCACGCGGCCCACTGGGAGGGGATGCCGAACGTGGTGCTGGAGGCGATGGCCGCCGGCCTGCCGGTCGTCGCGACGGCCGTGGAGGGGGTCGACGAGCTGGTCGCGCCGGGGGAGACCGGCTGGATCGTCCCGCCGCGCGACCCCGAGGCCCTGGCTGGGGCGATCCGACGGGCCGCGGCCGACCGCGAGGCGTCGCGACGCCTGGGGGCCGCGGGGCGTCGCCGCGCGAGGGAGGCGTTCTCGACGGCCCGGATGGTCGAGCGGTACGAGGCTCTCTGGGCGGCCGTGATCGGCCTCGACGACGGGCGTCAGGCGTTGCCGACCGACCAGGCGTAGGCGGCCTCCAGCCGGCGCGTGGCGTCCGGGCGCTCGCGGCACGCCTCGGCGGTCGCCAGGACGCACTCCAGCGGGTCGAACGGGGAGGCGGCCTGCGCCCGGATCGCCAGGTGCAACTCCCGGGTGAAATCGGGGCTCAGCGTCACCCCGCGCTGGGCGTGGATCAGGCCGTCGTCCGCCCCGACCAGCGTGATCCAGAGCAGCGCCCGCCATTCGGGCGAGGCCGGCTCCGGGGGCGTCGCGCGGGCGGCCCGATGCTGGAGGTGCCAGCAGTAAGGCGCGTCCCCCCACCCCGCCCAGCCCTCGAAGCAATACGCCAGGTAGAAGACCGGCCCCGCCACGCTCAGCGCGAACCGGGGCTGCCCGCGGCGGACGCCGGCGATCATCTCGGGCGTCGGCGACGCGACGAACAGGGTCAACTCGTGGCCCGACTTGCCATGGCCGTACTGGGCGCCCTCGGGCCAGCGGGCTCGCCCCGCCTCGAACGGCTCTCCCACGCGGTACGAGGGCACGCGGAACTCCTCGGCCGAGCGATTCCAATGGGAGGCCGGAGTCAGGCGATTGCGGAGATTCATCTCAGCCTCGTCGTGCTAGAGCCCGGTCCACCGCGACGCGTCCGGTCCCCCCGTCGCATCCGGCCCGCCTCCCCCGGGATGCCCGCGCCCCCGTCGCGGCGAGCCGCCGGGCGCCCGACGCCCCGAGTCGGCGCCGTCCTCTCCCTGTAATACGCACGACGCCCGCGGATCCTTACAAGGCCCGTCGAAAATCGTAGCGACCGTCGGCCGGCCCCGGCGACCTCGCCACAATCATCAACAAACATAGATACGATTTATACGGATCGGGTCCGCCGGGACTCGTCTCGAAAGCTCCACGACGCTCGCGGCGACATCCGGGACGAGCGGGCGATCCGGCGATAAATGGCAAACCACTTCCCGGCACGCAAAACCTTGCGCGGAAGTTACTCCGAACGAATTCGGCGTCGGAGGGGGCCGGCCAACCCCGCGCCGAGACGCATCATGATGCCATTTTACTGGATCGGCGAAGTGGGCCGATCCGGCGAGCGGGGGAAGTCGACGATCGGGCCGGCGCGGGCGGGCATCGGGCGTCGGCCGGCGAGTCGCGAGACGAGGGCGGGCCCGGCCATTTGGATGGGTTGATTCAGGGAGGCAATTCCCAATGTAGGCGATTCGCGTCGTTTCGGAATTGATTTTTTTTGAGGATGATATACTATTCCCTTAAACCAGGATGGTCTCGGCCCATCCGATCGAAATCGAATCCTCTCGACCAGCACGACCACGTTCGCGCTTGCACTCACAGAAGACGAGATTTTCCATGAACCTTGCGAAACGAATTCGGGACCTGCGCTACGCCAAGGGGTGGGGGCCCGACGAGCTCGCCAGCCGGGCGAAGATCTCCCGGACGGCCCTATACCAGATCGAGCGCGGCAACACGAGCAAGCCGCAGGCGGGGACGCTGCGGCGGATCTCGCGGGCGCTCGGGGTTCCGCTGGAGGTCCTGCTCGACTCGACGCCCATGCTGGGGGACCAGGGGGAAGTCGAGCCGACGGCGCCGACGCCGGCCTACTCGCCGGCCCCCTACGGCGGCGAGCGGTCGTTCGCCAGCGACCGTGGCGAGGAGCTGATCGAGAAGTTCCGGCTCCTGCTGGCCTCGCCCATGGCCGACGGGATCGCCCGGATCGTGGAGGAGTCGTTCCGTCTCCTGCCGATCATCCCGCCGCCGGTGCAGAGCCAGGCGTCGCACTTCATGGCCTCCCTGGACGCCGAGCCCATCCGCAACCGTCACCGTTCGCGACCGTCGCAGCCCTCCTCGACGCCCGCCCCGGCCCCGGCCGAGGCCCCGGCCGCCGAGTGATTTTCGACGCGCCCCCGCCTCGGCGGGGGCCGCCCGTCGCATAGCCCCGGCCTTTCTCGATGCGCTCCTTCAGGGGGCCGATCCCCGACGACTTGCCGTCGGGCCCTCGTCGCCCCTAGACTTCAACGCGCGGCGGTCCCGCGTCGCGCGTCGATAGGGGGGCGGACCATGACCGCGCGCGTCGGATCGATCGTGCTCGCCACGCTCGTCGCCTCCACGGCGACCTCGGCCCCCGGCCAGACGCCAGACGCCCCGGAGCGGGCTGTCGTCGAGGCCCTGCGGGCCAATCCCCTCCTCCTGCCCTACCCGATCCGCGTCACCGCGGGCAAGTCGGGCGAGATCATCCTCTCGGGCAAGGTAGGCTCCAGGGCCCTCCACGACGAGGCGATCCGCACAGTCCTCGACATGGGCCTCGTCCCTCATGACGCCCTGACCATCGACACGGCCGAGGCCTACCGTGTCGCGGCCGAGCAGGTCCAGAACATCGCCCCCGCGTCGTACTTCGTCTACCCGCCGCCCCTCTTCGGCCGGATCGACGAGCCGTTCTGGGGCATGGAGCCTCCCGTGGTCAGCTTCCCGCCGGGCTACGCGCGCCGGGCGGGCCCGTCGGTCGCCGCGTCTCGTCCCGCCACCACGCCCGAGGAACGCATGCGCCGCGCCGCCGCGCCTCCGATCGGGAAGATCGACCTCGCGGTCGACGAGTTCGGCCAGGTCCACCTCTCCGGGGTGGCGGCCAGCGAGGAGGACAAGCGGCGCATCGAGGAAGAGGCGATGCGGACCCCCGGCGTGACCCGGGTCTCCAGCGAATTGAAGGTCCTCGACCGGGCCACCCCACCGCCGCCCCCCCTCCCCTTCGACGGCAAGCCGATCGAGACCATGCCCGCCGACGAGGCCGACGCGCAGGCCGAGCCCCCCCCGCCCCCCGCCGATCCCTCCGATGCGAACGTCCCCGACGCGCTCTCCGCACGGATCGAACAGGCTCTCGAACGCCGTCCGGCACTCAAGGGGTTGAAATTCGACGCGAGCGTCAAAAATGCGGTGGTCACCCTTAGGGGCAAGGTCCCCTCCGCGTACGAGGCGATGCTAGCATTTCGCGCCGTCGAGCGGACTCCGGGCGTCCGGGCGGTGGTCGACGAGCTGGAATTCCCGCTCCCCGACGAGAACTCGCCCAACCCCCTCCCCGACAAGGCCCGGCCCGACGACCTGGAGCCTTATCTCCTCCACCAGATCCGCCGCCACGCCGGCGAGGCGGCCCACGTCGACCGCGTCGACGTCATCGGTGACCTGGTCAAGGTCCGCGGCTCCCTCGCGCCCGGCGAGTCGCCCGACCGGATGGGGGCGATCCTCCGGTCCATGCCCCTGCTCCGCGACTTCCGCGTGGAATCGACCTTCTCCGCCGATTGACCGCCGCGTCGCGCGCGACACTGGAAAGAATGGGCTGAGTGTCCGTTCGTCGACGCAACCGTCAAGAACGCCGGCCGCAAATCGGGCGGTCGTTTGATCTTGATCGGATCTCCGCGACGCGCTTAGGATGACCCGCTGCCGGGGGGGCGTTCGGCGCCCATCCCCGCGCGCCGGGGATCGACGGCGATCCCGACCGGCCGGCCACCATCACGAGCGAACGAGGGTCGACGACGCATGATCGCCAACACGGAGGGAGGCGCTCGCCACGGCACCGCGGGCCAGTCTTTCGCCAGCGGCCACGACGCCGCGCTCGACCGGACGCGGGGTTGGCTCCGCGACCGCCAGCAGGCCGACGGCCACTGGGTCGCCGAGCTGGAAGGCGACACGATCCTCGAATCCGAGACGATCCTCCTGATGGCCTTCTTCGGCCGCGAGCGGGAGGACGTCTGCGTCCGGTGCGCCCGGTACCTGCTGGAACACCAGCTGCCCGAGGGGGGTTGGGCCAATTACCCCGGCGGCCCCGCCGATATCAGCACGTCGGTCAAGGGATACTTCGCCCTGAAGCTGACCGGCACCCCCGTCGACCATCCCGCCATGGTCAAGGCCCGCGAGGCCGTCCTGAAAATGGGGGGCGCGGGGGCCTGCAACAGCTTCACGCGGTTCTATCTCGCCCTGCTGGGCCAGGTCTCCTACGACGAGTGCCCGACCGTCCCGCCCGAGCTGACGCTGATCCCGAAGCATTGGGGCTTCAGCCTCTACGCGATGTCGTCGTGGACGCGGACCATCGTCGTGCCGCTGTCGATCGTCTCCCACTTCAAGCCCACGCGCCAGACGCCGGTGGGGATCGACGAGCTGTTCCTCGACGGCGTGAAGCGGTGGACCCGGCCGAAGTACCCGCTGTTCTCCTGGAGCCGGTTCTTCCTGATCGGCGACCGCGCCCTGAAGTGGTACGACCGCCTCGCGCCGGCGGCGTTGCGGCGCCCGGGGGTGAAGGCGGCGCACCGGTGGATGGTCGAGCACTTCGAGGATTCCGACGGCGTCGGCGCGATCTACCCGCCGATGGTCTACACGATCCTCTCGCTGCACTGCCTGGGATACGAGCCCGACTCCGAGCCGGTGGCCTGGGCGTGGCGGCAGCTTGAGGATCTGCGGATCGACGAGGGGGAGACCACGCGGTTCCAGCCCTGCGTCTCGCCGGTGTGGGACACGGCCATCGCGGCCATCGCCCTGTCGGACGCCGACGAGCCGGCCGACGAGCCGGCGGTGGAGAAGGCGGCCGAATGGCTCCTCTCCAAGGAGATCCGCCGCGGCGGCGACTGGCAGGTGCGTCGGCCGGGGATCGAGCCGACCGGCTGGCACTTCCAGTACGCCAACGGGTTCTACCCGGACATCGACGACACCGCGATGGTGCTGATGGCCCTGCTCCGCGCCGGCAAGGCGGACGAGCCGCGCTACGCCGCGTCGATCAAGCGGGCCGTCGACTGGCTGCTCGCCATGCAGAACCGGGACGGCGGCTGGGCGGCGTTCGACGTCGACATCGACAACGAGGTGCTGACCAAGGTCCCGTTCGCCGACCACAACGCCATGCTCGACCCGAGCTGCCCCGACATCACCGCGAGGGTGATCGAGGCCCTGGGCGACCTGGGCCACGCGGTCGACCACCCTTCGGTCCAGAAGGGGCTGGCCTACATCTGGCGGACGCAGGAGCCCGAGGGCTGCTGGTACGGCCGCTGGGGCGTGAACTACATCTACGGGACGTGGCAGGTGCTCCAGGGCCTCAAGGCGATCGGCCACCCGATGGACCACCCCGCCCTGGTCCGCGGGGCCGACTGGCTGGAGTCCGTCCAGCAGCCGTGCGGCGGCTGGGGCGAGACCTGCCGGACGTACGACGACCCCTCGCTGAAGGGGACCGGGAACCCGACCCCGTCGCAGACGGCCTGGGCCGTGCTGGGGCTGATGGCCGCCGGCCGCGCGGCCAGCCCGGCGGTCGCCCGCGGGATCCGCTACCTCGTCGACGCCCAGGCCGAGGACGGCTCGTGGGACGAGGCCGATTTCACCGGGACGGGCTTCCCCCGCGTCTTCTACCTGCGGTATCACCTGTATCGGATCTCGTTCCCGCTGATGGCCCTCGCCCGCTACGGCCGGGCCGTCGCCCGCGAGCGGGGCCTGGCCACTGGGGCGTTGGCGAGCCGCGTCCCGGCCGACCCCCGGCCGATCGCCTGATCAACAACCCCCTCGTCGAATCGAAACACCCCGCCCGATCCGGTTCGGTCTCACGCAAGCAGAACAAGGGAGTGACCGCAGCATGCGTTTCCCATTCGAGGCCACCAGCCGGATCGCCGGCTACATCGCGAGGAAGAAGCTCTCCAGGGCCAAGAAGTTCCCGATGGTCCTGATGCTGGAGCCGCTGCACGCCTGCAACCTGACCTGCACCGGATGCGGCCGGATCCGCGAGTACTCCCAGACGATCAAGCAGAAGCTGTCGATCGACGAATGCCTGGCCGCCGTCGACGACTGCGGCGCCCCGGTGGTCTCGATCTGCGGCGGCGAGCCGATGATCTACCCCGGCATCGGCGAGCTGACGGCCAAGATCCTGGAGCGCAAGAAGGTCGTCTACCTCTGCACCAACGGGATGTTCATCCGCAAGAAGATCGCGGACTTCAAGCCGAACAACCGCTTCTTCTTCAACGTCCACTTCGACGGCATGCGCAAGAACCACGACCTCGCCGTCGAGCGCGAGGGGGTCTTCGACATCGCCGTCGACGGCGTCAAGGCGGCCAAGGAGGCCGGGTTCCTCGTCTGCACGAACACGACGGTCTTCAAGGAGACCGACATGGCCGAGCTGGACGAGCTGTTCGGGTTCCTCACCGGCCTGGACGTCGACGGCTTCCTGATCTCCCCCGGCTACGGCTACGACGCCGTCGCGGACAAGGAGATGTTCCTCACCCGCGCCGACATCCGCGCCAAGTTCCGCGCCGCCGAGGCGATGTTCCGCAAGTACCGCTTCTACACCTCGCCGATCTACCTGGAGTTCCTCCAGGGCAAGCGCGAGCTGAGCTGCACCGCCTGGGCCAACCCCACGCGGAACATCAAGGGCTGGAAGGGCCCCTGCTACCTCATCACCGACACCCACCATCCCACCTTCGGCGACCTCATCGACGGCACCGACTGGGAGAAGTATGGGCCCGGCCGCGACCCCCGCTGCGAAAACTGCATGATGCACTCGGGGTTCGAGACCTCCGCCGCCCTGGGCGTCAACAGCCGCCTCGGCGACACGCTCAAGATGGTCAAGTGGCAGTTCATGTGAGATGAGGCGACGGCCGGCCGCGACCACGACCGTCCCCCCTCCCGCCGGGAGGGGGTAGCCGCGCGGAGGGATGTCCTTGGACCACGACTCCGCGTCACGCCCCAACCTCGCCCCGCCCCCATCGCCGGCCGACGTCGGCGTGGTGGCGGCGATGCCGATGGAGGTCGGCCACCTGGTCGACCGGCTGGCGAGGGTCAGCCGGTACTCCTCGCGCGGGCTGACCGTGGTCGAGGGGGAGCTTGAGGGCCGCCTGGTCGTCGTCGTCGCCTCGGGCGTCGGCGTGGCGGCGGCGAGGCGGGGCGTCGGGCACCTGCTCGACGGCCACCGGCCGCGCTCGCTGATCTCGGCGGGCTTCGCCGGGGCCCTGGACCCCGCGTTGAACCGCAACGACCTGCTCGCCCCCCGTTCGGTGGTCGACGGCCAGGGGGCCGCGATCGAGCTGGACCCGACGGCCGTCGCGGCGGTCCCCACCGTCCGCGCGATCGACCGATTGCTGCTGGTGGACCGGGTCATCGGCCGCGTCGCCGAGAAATCGCGCCTCCGCGCCGAGCATTCGGCCGACGCGGTCGACATGGAGACCTTCGCCGCGGCCGACGCCGCCCGCGCGCGCCACGTCCCGTTCCATTCCCTTCGCGTCGTCAGCGACGACGCCCGGACGGATCTCCCCCCCGGGATCGACCGGATGCTCAACGCCTCCGGGAGCTACCGCGTCGGCGCGGCGATCCGCGCGCTGGTCGCGCGGCCCTCGGCCGTGAAGGACTTCTGGTCGCTGCACGCCCACGCCCAGGAGGCCGCCGACCGCCTGGCCGACGCCCTCCAGGTCCTGCTGCGCGGCCTGGCCTGATCGCGAGGCCCCGCCCCGGGAGCCTCCGCGACGCGTCGGCGCGCCAGTTGCGATTAATCGCGCTCCATGGACGCGCCGGCCGCGAAGGCCGCAGCGCGGCCGGCGGTCGATCCGCGTCGCGGCGGAAGCAGTTGACGAGACATCTCGCGGCGGCGACTCCCCGCGCCGTCGCGTCGCGAATAGGTCACGGAGGCGAGACCATGCCCAAGATCGGACTGGCCCTGTCCGGGGGCGGATTCCGAGCCACGCTCTATCACCTGGGGATCATCCGATTCCTCCGCGACGCCGGGATGCTGCGCGACGTCACGCACATCACGTCCGTCTCCGGGGGGAGCATCCTCGCGGCCCACCTGGTCCTGAACTGGGAGCGGTACAACGGCGCCCCCGAGGAGTTCGACAAGGCCGCGAAGGAGATCCTCGACTTCGTCCGGATGGACATCCGCAACCGGATCGTCAGGCGCTACCCGTTCGCCGTCCTGGCGACGGCCCCGCGGTGGATCCTGCGGCGGCCCGTCAAGCGGCGGTACACCCGGGCCGGCATGCTCGAACACCATTACGAGAAGCACCTGTACGGCGACGTCTGCCTCTACGAGCTGCCCGAATCCCCCGAGCTGCACATCCTGGCGACGAACCTCAGCGAGGGCTGCATCACGTCGTTCACGCGGTCGGGCCTGATCATGCAGCGCCGGCTGCCGGGGGACCGGGTGCAGTTCGAGCGGATCCACGCGGGGCTGGCGACGGTCTCGCTGGCGGTGGCGGCGTCGTCGGCGTTCCCCGGGTTCTTCCCGCCGATCCAGCTCCACTCGCACGACATCGGGGCCGCCGAGGCGGCCTTCTCGCACCAGGCGTTCACCGACGGCGGCGTCTTCGACAACCTGGGCATCCGCGCGTTCCGGTTCATCGAGCGATGCTGGTCCGAGGAATGCCGGCCGACCGAGGCCGACGGCCGCGAGATCGAGGTGGAGGAGGCGCCCCCCCGCGACCAGGAGGCCGTCGTCGCCGGCTCGGGGACGGGGGCGAGGAAGGCCGCGCGCGTCGCCGCGTCGAGCGGCGGCGGGCGCGACGACGAGGACGAGGACGTCGAGGAGGCCGAGCCCGGCGACGGGACCGGCCTCGCCCCCGACCACGTCCCCGGCGCGCCGCCGCCGGTCCGGCCGTCGGCCTCGAACTTCGACGCCGTGATCGTCAGCGACGCCGGCGCCAAGCTGAGCATCACCCGCGACGCGTTCAGCGGCGGCCTGATCCAGACGGCCATGCGCTCCTCGGACATCCTGATGGACCGCGTCTGGCAGCTGGAGAAGGAGATCTTCGGCGCGGCCGAGGGGTTCCTGTTCACGCCGATCTACCGCCTGGTCGAGCCCGACGAGGATCCCACGGCCCCGCCGCCGGTGGTCCAGCGCCAGGTGGTCGGCATGCGGACCGACCTGGACCGATTCACGCCCGCCGAGATCCGCGCCCTCGTGCGCCACGGCTACTGCATCGCCCGCCAGGCGTGCCGCTCCCGCCCCGACGTGTTCGGCCACGACCTACCCGACGATCCGCCGTGGGATCCCATGCCCCGGCCGCCGCGCAAGATCGACCGCCTCCTCGGCCGCGATCGCCCCACGTCGGACGCGACCGCCCTCGCCCGCGAGCTGCAAGGCTCGGCCGCGCGTCGCATCTTCAGCACGCTTCTGGACCGCAAGGACGCGATGACCTACCTGTTCCTGCCGCTCATGCTCGCGGTGCTCCTCTCCGGGCCTTACCTCCTCTACCGCACCTACACCAGCACCATGAGCGTCCGCCAGGCGCTGGGGCTCGTCGCCGAGGGGAACCCGGACGAGGCTCGGCTCCTGAACCTCGTGCGCGGCGGGCCCGTGTCTAGCCTGGAGGGGCTCAAGCCGGCCGCCGTCGACCGGTTCGAGCCCCCCGACTTCCGCGGCTTCGAGTTCCTCACCGACTCGCACATCGTCGACCTCCGCCTCTGGCGGCGCGACAACCTCTCCCTGGGCCGCGGGTCCGCGCCGCAGGTCTATCAGCACCGGCGCTACCTGGTGCGCAGGACCGGCGAGGAGGGTGCCGACGACCACCTGCGGTTCCAGTTCGACAGCCGCTCGCCGGATCTCACCGTCGCCTGCTCCAACCGGAGCCTCGCGCCGACCCTCAAGCAGATCCCCCCCGAGGGCGAGGCGCGGGACTACCGCTGGGAGCTGGACCTGGACTTCAGCGGCGTCCCGATCGGCGAGCCCGTCGAGGTCATCGTGGACCAGATCTACCGGGGCCCGGAGATCCGCGAGGGACGCGACGGCGCCAACGCGCTGGTCCACGTCAGCTACGGCATCACGAAGGTCGCGAGGATGTGGATCCTCATGCCCTCGCGACGCCCGGGGGGGCGGCTCAGCCTGATCGCCTACAAGGCGTCGAAGCCCGAGGAACGCCGCCCCATCCGGCCGACCCGCCTGTTCGAGGCCCTCGACGGCGCGGTCGTCGGCTGGGAGATCATCGGCCCGGACCCGGACACGACCTACGAAGGGCACTGGATCCTGGAGTGAGCCGACGCGCCTAGGTCACGGCGCCTTGGCCGCCGGCGCGGCGGCGGCGGGGGCCGTGGCCCCCCCCGGCGAGAGCGTGCCCCGCACCGGCCGGGTCGCCGCCGACGCGCCGCTGCGGATCCGCTGGACCTGGTCATCCGGGGCGAGCATGCTGTCGACCCCCATCGTCGCCAGCGGCGACACCAGGCACATCAGCAGCGCGCCGATCCCCAGCGCGTGCCAGGGGTGGAACTCCAGCACGAACAGGAAGACCGCGAACCAGACGATCCCCTGGAGCACCGTCGTGCCGAGGGTCGCCGTGAACATCGTCTCGAACGACGGGTGGAAGTAGGTCATCATCAGGGCCAGGATCGTCGCCGCCAGCGAGACCTTCAGCCCGGCCCGGGGCGTCACCTCGTCGTAGAGCGCGTCCTGCGCGATCTCGACCGCCGTGAAGCTGCCGACGAAGGCCACGGCCCAGTAGACCACGAACGAGAAGAAGAGCGTCCACATGGCGGGGGTCCCGGCTCCCTGGCGGTTGACACGCGGGCCGTCGGCGATGGCCGACTGCATCCTACTCCGAAGCCCAGGCGCCCGCCACCGGCCCCTGGAGGTTTCGCGCCGAAGTGCTATCATCGCCAGGAGACCATACGACGCCCAACGCCCGAGAGCGACGCCACGATGATCCGCCTCAGCGCCTTCGCCGACGAGATCTCCCAGGATCCCCGCGAGCAGATCGACGTCCTGGCCCGCCACGGGGTCATGAACATCGAGTTCCGCGCGATCCACGGGACGAACGTCCTGGACCTCTCCGACGAGCAACACGACGCCTTCCGCGCCATGCTCCGCGAGGCCGGCTTCGGCCTCAGCGCCATCGGCTCGCCCATCGGCAAGATCAAGGTCAACGAGCCGTTCGACCCCCACCTGGACCGCTTCGCACGCGCGCTCGACCTGGCCGACTTTTACGAGTGCCCGCGGATCCGCGTCTTCAGCTTCTACATCCCCGCCGGCGACGACCCCGCCGCGCACCGCGACGAGGTGATGGCCCGCATGGCCGAGCTGGCCCGCCGCGCCGCCGACCGCGGCGTGACGCTGATGCTGGAGAACGAGAAGGGCATCTACGGCGACACCGCCCCGCGCGTCCACGACATCCTCACGACCGTCGCCTCCCCGGCGCTGGCGCACGCCTTCGACCCGGCGAACTACGTCGAGGTCGGCCAGCCGATCGAGGCGGCGTGGGATCTCCTCAAGCCGTTCGTCTCCCACTTCCACGTCAAGGACTACAGCGAGTCCCTGAAGCGATGCGTCCCCGCCGGCGAGGGGGACGGCAAGTTCGACTTCCTCCTCGACGACGCCGCGGCATCCGGATACGACGGCTTCGTCGTCCTGGAGCCCCACCTGACCGTCGCCGAGATGTCCTACGGCTTCACCGGCCCGGAGCGCTTCGCCGACGCGGCGAACGCCCTGAAGGGGATCCTGATCGACCACGCCATCACCTTCGCCTGAAACCGCAACCAGGAGAGATCCCGATGCACTCTCGCCCGCTCGACCGCCGTTCGTTCCTCCGCGGGGCCGTCGCCGGCGGCGCCCTGCTGGGCCTCGGCATGCGCTCGCCGCTCGCCCTGGCCGCCGACCTCTCCGGCAAGCCCAGGCCGGGCAAGATCGGCGACTACAAGATCTCGCTGGCCCAGTGGTCGCTGCACAAGGCGCTCTTCTCCGGGAAGCTCGACAACCTCGACTTCCCGAAGGTCGCCCGCGAGGAGTACGGGGTCGACGGCGTCGAGTACGTCAACCAGTTCTTCAAGGACAAGCCCCGCGATTCGGCCTACCTGAAGGATCTGAAGAAGCGCGCCGCCGACCACGGCATCGCCAACGTCCTCATCATGATCGACGGCGAGGGGGACCTCTCCGCCCCCGACAAGGCCGCCCGCGACCAGGCCGTCGAGAACCACAAGAAGTGGGTCGACGCCGCCGCCGAGCTGGGCTGCCACGCGATCCGCGTGAACACCGGCAACCACTACGGCCCCACCGACGTCGCCGACGCCGCCGAGGCCTGCGGCGCCCTCTCCGCCTACGGCGCCGAGCGCAAGATCCACGTCATCTGCGAGAACCACGGCGGCCCGTCGAGCAACCCGGACGCCCTCCTGGCGCTCATCAAGGCCGTCGGCTCCGACAACTTCGGCACCCTGCCCGACTTCGGCAACTTCCCGAAGAACGACGGCCAGTACGCCATCGACGTCTACGAGGCCATCGCCCGGATGATGCCCTTCGCCAAGGGGGTCTCCGCCAAGAGCTACGACTTCGACGAGCAGGGCAACGAGTCGAACCTCGACTTCGCCCGCATCATGAAGATCGTCACCGACGCCGGCTACAACGGCTTCGTCGGGATCGAATACGAAGGCGGCCGCCTGAGCGAGTCCGACGGCATCATCGCCACGCGGAAGCTGCTGGAGAAGCTCCGCGGCTCCGACTACGCCGGCTGATGGACGGCCCTTCGACGGCGGGGGAGCCGGCCTTGACCGGTCCCCCGCCGTTTCGTAAGTTACGCGCCGAAATGGGCGGAATGCGGACGGACGCCGCGAGCCCACGCCACGAGCCCCCACCACGGCGAAACAGGGATGGAACCCGTGTCGCTCGATCGCGCCTGCATCCTGGTGCTCAACTACAACGGCCGGGACCTCCTGCGGGAGTGCCTCCCCTCCGTCGTCGAGGCCGCCCGCCGCTCGCCCGTCCCCTGCGGCGTCGTCGTCGTCGACAACGACTCGGCCGACGACTCGCTCGCGTGGCTCGCCGCGAACCACCCCGAGATCCGCGTCGTCCGCCGGCCCAACCGCGGCCTCGCCTCGTTCAACGACGCGCTCGCCGAGACGGACGAGCCGGTCGCGCTGCTGCTCAACAACGACGTGAAGCTGGCGCCGGACTCGATCGCCCCCCTGCTCCGCCCGCTCGCGGAACACGCCGACGCCCTCTTCTCCGCGCCGCTCTGCTGGACCTTCGACGGATCGACGTATGAGGGGATGCGGACCCGAGTCCGGACGCGATTCGGGCTGGTCCAGGGGATGAGCCGCGTGCCGGGGCACGAGGCGGCCATCCACGACGCCGACCTGACCGCCGCCGCCGGCCCCGTCCTCGCCGTGCATCGGGCGCGGTTCCTGGCGTTGGGCGGCTACGACCCGATCTATTTCCCGGGCCGGATCGAGGACCTGGACCTCGGCTTCCGCGCCTGGATGGCCGGCCTTCGGGGCTACTACATCCCGGAATCCGTGGCCTATCACAAGGGATTCGCGACGTTCGCCCCGGAACTCGGCGAGGCGCGGTGCGACGGCCTGGCGATCCGGAACACGCTGATCTTCGCCTGGAAGAACCTGAGCGGCCGCCGCCTGGCGAGCCACCTGGCGTGGCTGCCCGTCCGGCTGGCCCGCGGCGGCAAGGCGTTCCGCCGGGCGTTCGTCGAGGCCGCCTCGCGCTGGCGGGAGGTCGCCAGGGCGCGCCGGGCGCTGCAAGCCGGGGCCGTCGGCTGGGTCGACCGCCAGGAGGCGTTCTTCAGACGCTTCGAATGGTGAACATGACGGTGGCATGATCGCGAAGGAATCGCGGCATGCGAGGGAGGCGGATCGGGTCGGGACGCACGGAGGCGAATCATGAGGTCGGGATTCCGAAACCTGGTGATCGACGCCCGCCCTCATGGGCCGCGCGGGCCGCTGGCCGCGGAGGTCGTGATGGGCCGGACCGTGCTGGCCCGGCTGGTCGGCCAGGCGCTGCAGGCGGTCGGCCCGGACGAGGGCGTGGCCGTGCTGGGGGGCCGCGACGTGATCCCCCTGCTCGCCGAGGTCGGGCCGGACGCCGAGCGCGTCGCGCTGATCGACCGCGAGCCCGCGTCGGCCCCGATCGTCCGCGCCGATCGCCTGTATGACGCCCGCCGGCTCCGCCGGGCCGTCCGCCGGGGACGCGACCCCGAGACCGCCGTGTTCTGGCGGCTCGACCGCCCCGAGGGCCTCGCCGGCGCCGAGCAGGAGCTGAACCGGCGGCTGAACTATCAGCCCCTCGGCCGCTACTGGGCCTTCCCGATCGCCGATCGGCTGGCCGCATCGCTCAAGGACACGAGGGTCACGCCCAACGCCCTGACGCTGACCGCCGGGACGCTCATGCTCCTGTCCGCGGCGCTCGTCGCGCGCGGCGACCTGGGGTGGATCGGCCGCGCCGCGGTGGCGTTCGCCCTCGCCGCTGGCCTGGTGCTCGACACGGCCGACGGCCGGCTCGCCCGGCTCCAGGGGTCGTGCTCCGCGTTCGGCCGGTGGCTCGACCAGGTGCTCGACGAGTCGGCCGACCTGGCGCTCCACGCGGCCGTCGCCTGGGCCGCCTTCGCCGCGACGGCATGGGCCGGGTGGCTGTTGCTCGGGATCGCGTTCGCCTCGGGCAAATACCTGTTCCTGATCCAGTCCCTCACCGGCGAGGAGTTGGAGAATGGCGAGGGGACGACCGGGGAGGTCCGCGCCCCGCGCGGACGGCTCGCGCCGCTGCGGTCGCTCCTGGGCCTGATGGGCCACGCGGACTTGCGCTGGCATCTGTGGATCGTCCTCGCGGCGGTCGGCCGGCTGGACGTCGAGCTGGCGTTGTACGCGGCGTACTTCCCGCTGCGGGCGGCGCTGGGGATCGCGCGGAAGGGGGCGGCCCATGCCTGAGCCCCGGATCACGGCGCTGATCGTCGCCCGGGACGAGGAGGCCAACCTCCCCGGCTGCCTGGCGTCCGTCGCCTTCGCCCACGAGCGAGTCGTGGTCGTCGACCCGGCGAGCACCGACCACACGAAGGTCATCGCCGAGCGCCTGGCCGACGTCGTGATCGTCCGACCGTTCGACGACTTCGCCTCCCAGCGCAACGCGGGGAAGGCCGCCGCCTCCGGCGATTGGATCCTCTCGATCGACGCCGACGAGCGCGTGACGCCCGAGTTGGCCGACGAGATCCGCGCCGCGACGGCCGACCCATCGAGCCCATTCGCCGGCTACCGCGTGCCCATCCGGAGCGCGATCCTCGGCCGCCCGTTCGGCCACTCCGGGACGCAGCAGGACCTGCCGCTCCGGCTGTTCCGTCGCGATCGCGGCGAGTGGACCGGCCGCGTCCATGAGACGGTCCGGCTGGACGGCCCCGAGGGCCGCCTGCGCGGGGTCCTGGAGCATCGCACGATCCCGGACGTCCGCGTCTTCCTCCGCAAGATCGACCACTACACGACGCTGGAGGCCCGCGACCTCCACAACGCGGGCGCCCGATTCCGGGCGCGAGACCTGACGCTCCGCCCGGCCTGGCTGTTTCTGAAACTGTACTTATACAAGCAAGGATTCCGCGACGGGCTGGAAGGGCTGATGTTCTGCGCGATGTCCGGCGTGTCGGCCGCGGTCCGCGCGTGGAAACTCAGGGAGCTGAACCTCATGGAGGCGGCGGGATGATCTCGGCCCACGAGGCGGAAGTCGCGTCGCGGTTCGACGCCCTGCACCGGCGGTTCAAGGACGCGCTCGCGCCGGACGATTATCGCCTGGACGGCGTCCTGGAGGTCCTCGGCCCCGTCGCCGGCATGCGCATCCTGGACCTGGGGTGCGGCAAGGGGCGATTCGCCAGGGCGCTGCGGGATCGCAGGGCGATCGTGACGGGGATCGATCTGTCGGCCGCGATGCTCGCCGAGGCCGGGGGGATCGCGAGGGTGCGCGGCAGCGCCCGGAGCCTCCCCTTCGCGTCGGGGAGCTTCGACGCCGCGATCGCCGTGGAGATGTTCGAGCACCTCGACCCGGGGACATGGCCGGTCGCGATCGCGGAGGCCCGCCGCGTGCTGTCGCCGCGCGGGACGCTGGCGATCGTCGACAAGAGCCTGGCGTCGCTCGACGCCCGGCGCCCGTGGCTCCCCGCCGCCCTCGTGAAGGCGATCGACGAGCGTCGGGGCCTGTGGATGTACCCGGCCGGCGGCCCCGTCCGCGAGCGCTGGTTCTGGCCCCGAAGGTTGCGCAAGGTGTTGCTCAAATCATTCGCCGAGGTCCGCGTCGTCCACCTCCTCTCGCCGGCGGAACGGCGGCGGGCGCTGTTCCGCCGCGTCCCGGCCGCGCGGCTGATGGCCCTGTGGGTCGCCCGGGGCGACGGAGGCATCGATGTCTGAGATCCACGCGACGCGCCCCGCCGCACTCGCGCTCCCCCTGCTGCTCTGGAAGACGCCGCCGGGCCTGGAGCTGATCCTGGCGCAGGAGGGGGTCGCCTTCGAGGTCGTCCGCGACGCCCACCCGTTCGCCTTCCGCGGCGGCCGGTTCGTGCTGTTCGACGGCCGCCGCGAGTCGCCGGCCGCGATGCGGCTGCTCCTGACCTCCGGCCAGGCCGCGATCGACGTCGACGCCTACCGCAAGGGGGAGCCCGTCGACCCGTACGACGCCCTGGTCGACGACCGGCCGATGCGCGCGGCGTGGCGGGTGGGCGGCTACACGCTCCGCGAGCGCGTGGCCCGGCGGCCCAAGGCCCTGATCCGCGAACGGATCATCGCCCGCCTGCGCGAGGACGTGCTGGCGCGTAACGGCGTCTGGGCCCGGCTCGCCCCCTTCCCTCACCCGTACCGATCGGCGTTCAACCTGCGCGTGGACATGGACGAGCCGGTGGCGGAGGACTACTTCCGATTCGCGGCGGCCCGCGGGCCGCTCGACGACTGCACCACCCACTTCGTCTCCACGGCCGCCTACCAGGCCGAGCGTCGGGTGCTGGCCGACCTGTCCGGGCGCGACGCGCAGTCGCACGGGCACTACCACCACGTCTACCGCGACACCGAGGCCAACCTCCGCAACCTGGATCGGGCCGACCTGATCCTCCGCGACCGCGGCTTCGAGGTCGAGGGCTTCGCCGGGCCCCACGGCCGCTGGAACGCCCCGGTCGACGACGCGATGGAGGCGCTGGGGTACTCGTACTCGTCGGACTTCCAGCTCGGCTACGACGACCTGCCCTTCTTCCCGTGGAAGGCCGGGCGGTTCTCCAGCGTGCTGCAGGTCCCCGTTCATCCGATCTGCGAGGGCCTGTTCCTGGACGCCGGCGCGGCCGACGGCCGCCGCGTGGCCGCGCACCTGGCCGCCGTGGTCGCGGAGAAGGTCGACGCGGGGGAGCCCGCCTTCGTGTACGGCCATCCCGAGCGCCGGCTGGGCCGGATGCCGGAGGTGATGATGGCCCTGGCCGCGGCGCTCGACCGTCGCCCGCTGGTCTGGCGGACGACGCTCACCGAGATGGCCCGCTGGTGGCGCTGGCGGGCCTCGCGGAAATGGCTGGCGATCGCCCGCGGGCCGGGCCGCGTGGAGGTCCAGTTCGAGGAGTGGGACGCCGGCTATCCGCTGGCGCTCGAGGTCTTCCGGGGCGAGTTCCGCGCCCTGCTGCCGCTCTCGGGGCCGCGGACGGTCGTGGATCTGGAGTCGCTGGCGTTCGAGCGCCGGCCCGTCCCCGCGCGGCGGGCGGCGGTCCCGCCGTCGCCCGACCGGCGGCCGGACTCGTGGCGGCAGGTGGTCCGGCGGGCGATCGACTGGGAGACGGTGACGCCCATCGACGAGATCCCCGACGCCACGATCGCCGGCCGGGTGAAGAAGGGGCTCAGGCGATGGAAACTCCAGGGGGCGGGGACGACCTGATGGACGACCGATCGATCGAGACGTCCGACGCCGAGCCGACCGCGTCGCGATGGCTGGCCGCCCGCTCGCAGGGGCCTTTCCCCGCGGGCTCGGCCTTCCTGCACGCGCCGTCGTTCGCCTTCCAGGCGCCCGGCGGCGGCGAGAACCAACTGATCCAGACGGGACGACATCTGGAGGCGATGGACGTCGCCGTCCGCCTCTTCCACCCGTGGACGGATCGGCTCGACCACGCCCGCCTGCTGCACCTCTTCGGGATGTCTCGCGAGGGGCTGGAGCTGGCCGCCGCGGCGAAGGCCCGCCGCGTCCCGGTCGTCCTCTCGCCGATCTGCTGGTACGAGCCCCGCGCCCTCTGGGCGCTGGAACCGACCGCGAGGCGCAAGCTGACGGCCGTCGGCGCCTGGGCGGCGCGGCGGGCGCTCCGAGGGCTGCCGGGCTGGCGCCGCGAGCTGCTCCGGGTGGCCGACGCCGTCCTGCCGAACTCGGAGGAGGAGGCGGACCAGCTCGTCCGGCTTTTCGGCGTCGACCGCCGGAGGATCCAGGTGGTGCCCAACGGGGTGCTGCCGGACTTCGGCTGGGGGTCGCCCGCCCTGTTCCGCGAGCGGGTCGGGGACTTCGAGTTCGTGCTGTTCGTCGGCCGGATCGAGCCCCGCAAGAACCCGCTCGGGGTGATCCGCGCGGCGCGTCGGCTGGGGCTGCCGATGGTCGTGGTCGGGGAGGCGCCGCCCCGGCACGAGGGCTACGAGCGCGAGTGCCGTCGCGAGGGGGGCGACCGCGTCGTCTGGCTGGAATCGCTGGACCATCACGACCCGCTGCTGATCTCCACCTACGCCGCCGCGCGGGTCTTCGCCCTCTGCTCCTGGTTCGAGACCCCCGGCCTGGCGGCGCTGGAGGCGGCGCTGGCGGGGGCGGCGGTGGTGATCACGCCGCGCGGCTCCACGCGGTCTTACTTCGGCGATCGCGCCATCTACGCCCGGCCCGGCCGCGACGGCGAGATCGGCGAGGCCCTGGCACGGGCGTGGCGCGAAGGGCCGAGACCTGGACTTGCGGCACACGTCGCTTCCCACTACCTTTGGGACCGCGTCGCCAAGCTCACGGCGGAGGTTTATGACCGCGTCGCCGATTGACCTCAAGCCTGTTCGGACCGGCCGCTATCGCTACAGCAAGCTGCGATGGCGAGTCCTGGTGCGCGCGTTCGACGCGGCCGGCGGGATCGCCGCGCCGCTCTGGCGGCGGCTCCGGCCGTCGCGCCAGGTCGACTCGCCGCGCCGGATCCTCGTGGTCCAGCTCGATCACCTGGGCGACGCCGTCCTGTCGGCCCCGCTGATCGCGCAGCTCGCCGCGGCCTACCCCGACGCCGAGATCGACGTCCTGGCCTCGCCCAGCAACCACGAGGTCTTCGAGGCCGACGCCAACGTCGCCCGCGTGCGGGTCGCCGAGCGGACGTGGTTCGAGCGCAGCCCGTCGCGGCGCGGCCTGGTCTCCGAGGTCTGGCGGCTCGGCCGATCGCTCCGCGGCGCCCGCTACGACCTGGGGATCGACGTCCGGGGGGACGTGCTGTCCATCCTGGTGCTGGCGATCGGCGGCGTGGCCCGGCGGGTGGGCTTCGCGATGGGGGGCGGCTCGTTCCTGCTCACCGACGTGGCCGAGTGGAGCCGCGGCCGGCACGAGGTCCGATCGCGGCTGGCCCTGCTGGGCCCGCTGGGGATCGAGCCCGACTTCGACGGCCGCGCCCTGGTCCGCGTCCGCGACGAGGACCGCGCCGACGTCGCCGCCCGCCTGCTCGACGCCTGGCCCGGGAGGGGCGGACGCCGCGACCGCCGGGCCCCGCGCGACGCCGAGGCCAGCCTCCACGCCGAGCAATTCCGCCCCCACCCGCCGATGCTGGCCGTCCACCTCGGCGCCGGCACCGCCGCCAAGCGCTGGCCCCGCGGGCACTGGAAGGCGCTGCTGGAACGGTTCCTGGACGACGGCTGGCGCGTGGTGATCGTCGGCGGCCCGGAAGACCCGCCGCTGTCGCGCAGCCTCCGCCCGCACGAGCGCCTGGTCGACTGGTCGGGCCGGCTGAGCGTGCGCCAGACGACGGCGCTGCTGGAGCGGGCCGACCTGTTCATCGGCGCCGACTCGGGCCCGGCGCACCTGGCGGCGTCGGCCGGGGTGCTCTCGGTGATCCTGTTCAGCGGGACGAACAGCCCGATCCAGTGGCGGCCGTGGTCGTCGCGGTCTCTGGTGATCCGGCATCGCGTCCCCTGCCGGCCCTGCCACCAGAAGGTCTGCCCGCTGCCCGACCACCCCTGCATGACGGGGATGACCCCGGATCGCGTCTACAAGGCCGCCCGCCGCTGGCTGTCGCGGGCCGATCGACTCGGCGCCGCGGTCACCGCGCCGGCCCCCCTGGAGGTCGTCCATGAGCCCGACTACCACCCCGCCCCCTGACCGCCGACCCTGGAACGACCCGCGCGGCTGGCTGGCCCTGGCATGGGTCGTCGCCTGGTCCGCGGCCTACGTCCACTCGGCCCTCGGCGAGCGCTTCCCCTGGATCCGGACCTGGGTCGACGGCCTGCTCTGATCCGAGGGAGGGTCACTCCCCGCCGGCGCCATTCGAGAGGTCTTCCGGCGCGAAGCCGCGGCGCATGGTGTTCTCGGTGACGCAGCGGGTGAGGAGGAATTCCAGCAGGTATTCCGGCCCCCCCGCCTTCGCCCCGACCCCCGAGAGCTTGAAGCCGCCGAACGGCTGGCGATCGACCATCGCGCCGGTGATCGCGCGGTTGATGTAGAGGTTGCCGACGCGGTACTCGCGACGCACGCGCTCGATGGTCGCCGGGCTCCGCGAGTAGAGGCCGCCGGTCAGGGCGTAGGCCGTCCCCTCGGCGATCGCCAGCGCGTCGTCCAGGTCCCTGGCCTTGAGCACCGCCAGGATCGGGCCGAAGACCTCCTCCTGGGCGATCCGGGCGTCGGGCTTCACGTCGGCGACGATCAGCGGCCCGACGAACGCGCCCCGGTCGGCCAGCGCCGAGACGTCCACGTCCAGCACGACTCGCCCCTCGGCCGCGGCGACCTCGCGATACTGGAGGATCCGCCGGCGGGCGTCGGCGTCGATCACCGGGCCGACGAACGTGTCGGGGTCGTCGGCGGGCCCGACCCGAAGCGCCTTGCCGGCCTCGGCGAGCCGGGCGACGAAGGCGTCGTACACCCCTTCCAGAACCACGGCCCGCGAGCCGGCCGAGCACTTCTGCCCCGCGTAGCCGAACGCGCTCTGCAGCACGCCCACCACGGCCTCGTCCAGGTCGGCGTCGTCGTCCACGATGATGGCGTTCTTGCCCCCCATCTCGGCGAGGACGCGCTTGACGTGCTCCTGCCCCGGCGGGGTCTCGGCCGCCTGCCGGTTGAGGAGCAACCCGACCTCGCGCGAACCGGTGAACGAGACCACGGCGATCCGGCGGTCGTTCGCCAGCGCCTGGCCGACCTCCTCCCCCTTGCCCGGCAGGTAGTGGAGGACGCCCGGCGGCACGCCCGCCTCGTGGAGGATGTCGACCAGCAGGGCGGCGACGATCGGCGCCTGTTCCGCCGGCTTGAGGACCACCGGGCAGCCGGCGACGAGCGGGGCGACGGTCATGCCGCAGGGGATGGCGATCGGGAAGTTCCACGGCGGGATCACCACGGCCACCCCGCGCGGGAGGCGGTCGGATACGTTGGTCTCGCCGGGCACGTCGCGACGCCGGGGCTCGGCCAGGCGGATCATCTCGCGGGCGTAGAACTCGCAGAAGTCGATCGCCTCGCAGATGTCCGCGTCGGCCTCGCGCCAGGGCTTGCCGCACTCATAAACCTCCCACGCCGACAGCTCGAACCGGCGCTCGCGGAGGATCGCCGCGGCGCGGACGATGACGGCCGCCCGCTCCTCGACGGGCCGCGACGCCCAGCCCCCGAGCGCGGCGAGCGACGCGGCGATCGCGCGGTCGGCGTGCAAGGCGTCGGCCGTGGCGACCCGTCCCACGAGGCGGTCGGTCCGGCTCGGGTCGCGCGACTCGGCGAGCCGGTCGGGGGTCTCGATCCGCTCGCCGTCCACCACCAGCGGGTACGTCCGGCCGAGCCTCCCGGCGACCTCGCGCAGCGCCGCCGCCATGGCGTCGCGGTTCTCGGCCCTGGCGAAGTCGGCCAGCGGCTCGTTGCGGAACGGCGGGAGCCCCGACGAGGGGGCCGCGGGACGGGGGGCGGGACGCTTCCTGAGCAGCATGGCTCCGGTCTCCTCGGGGTCGCGCAGGAGGTCGTCGACGGCGACGCCCGACGCGCCGGCGGCCTTGAGGAACGATTCGTTCGAGGTGTTCTCCAGCAGCCGGCGCACCAGGTACGCCATCCCCGGCAGCATCGCGCCATAGGGGGTGTAGACCCGCACGCGGCGGCCCCGCTCCACCAGCGCCTCGGCGATGGCCTCCCCCATGCCGTGGAGGACCTGCAACTCGTAGGCGTCGGCCGGCAGCCCAAGCGCCTCGGCGGCGGCCATGGCGTGGGCCAGGCTGCGGATGTTGTGGCTGGCGATGGCCGGCCGGAGGTTCGCACGCCGCTCCATCAGGAACCGCGAGCAGCGCTCGAAGTTGTCGTCGCTTTGCCACTTCTGGAGGAAGACGGGCTCCGGCCAGCCGTGGCGACGTGACGTGAGCACCTCGTAATCCCAGTAGGCCCCCTTCACCAGCCGGACGGTGATCGGAGCCCCCCGGCGCTCGACGAACGCGTCGAGCCGGCGCAGCTCGGCCGCGGCGTCGGGCTGGTACGCCTGGACGACGATCCCGACGTCGGGCCAGTCGCGGAACTCCTCCTCGCCGAGCACGGCCTCGAACAGGTCGTAGCTGAGCGTCCGATAGTCGTACTGCTCCATGTCGACGTGAACATACGCGCCGAGTTCGCGGGCGGCGTGGAGGATCGGGCGGAGGCGGCCGGCGGCCCGCGCGATGGTCGCGGCGGGGCTGATGGGGTCGAACCAGGTGGTCAGGCTGGAGAGCTTGAGCGACAGGTTGACGCGCGGGATGGGCCCGTCGGCGTCGCGGTCGATCAGGGGGATCTCCGGCCGCGAGGCCAGCGGGCCGGCCAAACCGCGGATCAGGTCGAGGCAGGTCCGCTGGTAGGCGTCGGCCTCGTGCTCGCTGATGACGGCCTCGCCCAGCAGGTCGGCGGTGAAGGCGACCTTGCGTGCGCGCAGCTTCAGCACCGTCTGGAGCGCCTCGTCGGGCGTCGACCCGGCGATGAACTTCCGGGCCATCAGCGACGCCGCCGCCCGCGCCGAGGACGCCAGCGCCCCCTCGCGCGACGAGCCCGGCGGGGCCAGCGCGACGGCCGCCCGCAGCCACCACGGCACGCGGTCGCCGGCCTCGCCCAGGTATTCCGCCAGGTGCCGCCGGACGGCGCCGGGCGTCCTCAGGGCCGGGAGCGCGTCGATGAAGCGGAAGAGCTGGACGCGGACCTCGGGGTCGGCGAGCGTCGCCCCCATGAATCGCTCTTCCCACCACTCCCGACGCCAGGGACGCGAGGCCCCGCCGACGCGGTCGAACAGCTCGCGGCCGATCTCCCGCGTCCGTCCCTCGATCCGCGCCCGATCGCCCGAGCCGAGCGACCGCGGGCTAGTCCCGATCTTGCTCGTGGATGTCGTGGCCATGATCGTCCGCCGGCCTTCGGGTGATCCTCGACCGCTCCCGCCCCGGGGCGGCCCGCTTTCATTCTACGTCCGCGGGCGACTCCCGGCCCGGATTCACGCCTCGGCCCCGGTCTTCCGCCCTCCGCCGCGGCCGCCCGAAGTTGGCTTCGTTCGCGCGCCGCGACTTTCCGCATTTCCGTCGCATCATCATGAGCACCAGATTTTTACGTCCAAAACCTCGTGGCTTCGTTCGTCGTTTTCGAATGCATTTTTCGCTATCGCCCGCCGGCGGTCGGCGTCACGCGCGCCGACGTCTCGCAAGCGAGTCCGATCGGCCCGGCCCGCCAAAAATTAGCCCGCGCATGGGCCGCGAAGGGTTCTCCGCGACCCTCATGCCGATTCCAAATTGTCAAGGAACGCGAGTATCGATCTCCCGTATGCTCACCGGTGGGAGGGGGGTGATTCCATGTTTCCGATAATCTTTCACGATTGTCGGCCGGCACTTCGGCCGGAGCGTCGTCGCGACGCCCGGACGGGCAAAATCATGGTCGACGAACGACCGAATTCCGGGACGCCCCCGAGCGCGCCGGCCGACGCTTGCCCGCGACGGACGCGCCGAGGATGATGGACGCCCAGCACCGCCGAACATTGAGGAGGCGCCATGGGCGAGGTCGACGCGAAGATGGCCGACGAGGACTTTCCCCGCCAGGACGGCTGGGCGCGCCCGCTGGCGACGACGTGGACGCATCCGCGGCGGACCTTCCGCGACACGCTCGTCTGGCGGCCGACGCACCTGGTCTTGCCGCTGGCCGCGGCGTGGGGGGTGGATCGCCTGCTCGCCCTGCAAATCACCCGGGGCGCGGCCGACTACATGGCGATCCCGACGATGCTGATCATGGTCGCGGTCATCGGCCCCCTGATCGGGATCGCCCTGGTCTGGCTGTTCGGCTGGATCTGGGCGTGGTCGGGGAGGCTCCTGGGGGGCGAGGCGTCCCCCCCGGCCGTCCGCGCCGCGATCGCCTGGGGGCAGGCGCCGGCGCTGTTCCTGCTCGCGCTGGCGGCGATCCAGTTCGCGGCGATCGGCCCCGAGTTGCTGCACAAGTCGAGGCCCGGCCTGATGGGGGACGACGGCCTGAAGGCGTTCTACTACGCCACGCTCTTCTGCCGGAATTTCCTGAGCGGCGCGATCGTCGTTCGCATCATCATATTCCTGGCGCAAGCCCACCGGTTCTCGACCTGGCGAGCCATCGGCGCGATCCTGCTGGGGCTCGCCCCGGGGTTCGCGGTGCTCGTCGGGTTCTTGTTCCTGCTGAGGGCGAGTTGAGCCCGCGCCGGGAGCGTCAGCCGAGCGCGGCGGCCAGCGCCTCGCGGGCGGCGGCGACGGTGTGATCGATGTCGGCCTCGGTGTGGGCCAGCGAGACGAACGCGGCCTCGAACTGGCTGCACGGCAGGTAGACGCCCCGGGCCAGCATCTCCCAGAAGAAGCGGGCGAACAGGGCCGTGTCGGAGCCTTTCGCGTCCTCGTAGTCGCGGACCGGGCCGTCGTGGAAGAACAGCGTGATCATGCTGCCGACGCGCTGGACGACGTGGGGCGCTCCGGCCTCGCGGGCGGCGGCCTCCAGGCCGTCGGCCAGGCGGGCGGTGAGGGCCTCCAGGCGATCGTAGGCACCGGGCTCGCGCAGGATTTCCAGCGTGGCGAGGCCCGCGGCCATCGCCAGCGGGTTGCCGGAGAGCGTGCCGGCCTGGTAGATCGGCCCGGTCGGCGAGACCTTCGCCATGATCTCGCGCGACGCCCCATACGCCGCGGCCGGCAGCCCGCCGCCGATCACCTTGCCCAGCGCGGTGATGTCCGGGCTGACCCCGAACCGCTCCTGCGCCCCGCCGTACGCGAGGCGGAACCCGGTCATCACCTCGTCGAAGATCAGCAGCGTGCCGTGCTTCGTGGTCAGGTCGCGTAGAGCCTGGAGGTAGCCCGGCTCGGGGGGGACCAGCCCCATGTTGCCGGCGACCGGCTCCAGCAGGACGGCGGCGACCTGGCCCGGGTTGGCTTCCAGCAGCGCCTCGACGGCCGCGGCGTCGTTGAACGGGGAGAGGAGCGTGTCGGCCGCCGCCCCGGCGGTGACGCCGGGGCTGTTGGGGACGCCCAGGGTGGTCGCGGCCGAGCCCGCCTGGATCAGCAGGCTGTCGGCGTGGCCGTGGTAGCAGCCGGCCATCTTCACGATCTTGTCGCGCCCGGTGTACCCCCGCGCCAGCCGGATCGCGGACATCGTCGCCTCGGTCCCCGAGGAGACGAATCGGCACATCTCGATCGACGGCACGGCCGCGACGACGGCCTCGGCGATCTCGGCCTCGCGCTCCGTCGGCGCGCCGAAGCTGGAGCCCAGCGCCAGCGCCTCGGTCACCGCCGCCCGCACCTTCGGGTGGACGTGGCCTACGATCATCGGGCCCCACGAGCCGATGTAGTCGACGTAGCGGTGGCCATCCACGTCGTGCAGGTACGCCCCCTCCGCGCGGGCCATGAACGGCGGCTCGCCGCCGACCGCGCCGAACGCCCGCGCGGGGCTGTTCACCCCGCCGGGGATCACGCGCGAGGCGCGCGCGAACGCGGCGGAACTCTTCGGGAGGTCGTAGTCCGGGCGGGAGATGGCGGGCGTGGTCATCGGTCGTCCTCGGTCTCGTCTCGGCTCGGCTCGGCTCGGCTCGGCTCAGCCCTGCTGGAGCCAGCGGGCGACGTCGGGGGCGTGGTAGGTGAGGATCATGTCGATCCCCGCGCGCTTGAAGCCGGTGAGGGTCTCCAGGACGACGCGGCGCTCGTCGATCCAGCCGCGCTCGGCGGCGGCCTTGACCATGGCGTACTCGCCGGAGACGTTGTAGGCGGCCAGCGGGACGCGGAACTGGTCCTTCAGCCGCCGGGCGACGTCCAGGTACGCCAGGGCCGGCTTCACCATGATGATATCCGCCCCCTCGGCCAGGTCGAGGGCCGCCTCGCGCACCGCCTCGTCGCCGTTGGCCGGGTCCATCTGGTAGCCGCGGCGGTCGCCGAAGCTGGGCGCGCTCTCGGCCGCCTCGCGGAACGGGCCGTAGTAGCCGCTCGCGAACTTGGACGAGTACGCCATGATCGGGACGTGCTCATAATTCGCCGCGTCCATCCCGGCGCGGAGGGCGCGGACCATGCCGTCCATCATGCCGGACGGGGCGATGACGTCGGCCCCGGCGCGGCAGTGGCTGACGGCCTGCTCGACCAGCATCGGCAGCGTGGCGTCGTTGTCCACGTCCAGCCGGCCGGTCGACTCGGACAGCGGCCCGCAATGGCCGTGGTCGGTGTACTCGCAGAAGCAGAGGTCGGTGATCGTCAGGAGGTCCGGGGCGAGCTTCCTGGTCAGCCGGACGGCCTCCTGGACGATGCCGTCGTCGCTCAGGGCGGCCGAGCCGCGGGCGTCCTTGTGCTCGGGGATGCCGAAGAACATGACCCCCGGCAGCTTCAGCTCGACGACCTGGTCGATGATCTCCCCCAGGCGGTCGAGCGACCATTGCCGCTGGCCGGGCATCGAGGGGATTTCTCGGCTGACGTCCGAGCCGTGGTAGACGAACAGCGGGTAGATCAAATCGTCGCGCGTGAGGATGTTCTCGCGGACGAGGTCGCGGAGCCGAGGGTTCCCGCGCAGTCGGCGCGGGCGGTGGGTCGGATAGCCGGCGGCGGGGTCGAACATGGGAGCGTCCCGGAATATGTGGAGTCGGCGGGATTCGAGACGGCCTCGGCGATCCATGCCTTCTCCCCTTGGGACGCTCCGTCGAGTACCCCGGGGATCGGCGATGACAAGCATCCCTTCTCCCCTCGTGGGAGAAGGTGCCCCGAAGGCCGGATGAGGGGGCGACCGGCGCCGCTCCATCCGGTTCGCAAGGGACTTCGAGCCGACGCCACCCGGTC
>NZ_JBBCIR010000008.1:0-46954 GCF_037189885.1 Paludisphaera sp. | reverse complement strand
TGACGATGACCGCGCCCCCTTCGAAGCGCTGAACGGTGCCGGTCATCAGGTCGCCGCGCTGGTCCTCGAACTCGTCGAAGAGGCTGTCGCGCTCGGCCTCGCGGATCTTCTGGATGATCACCTGCTTGGCCGTCTGGGCGGAGATCCGGCCCAGCTCGGCGGGGTCCATCCGCTCGCCGTCCTTGGTGGCCGCGATCGTCCCGGTGTCCCGGTCGATGACGACCTCGATGTCGGCCGCCTCGGGGTAGTGCTTCCGCGCCGCGGTGGCGAGCGCCGACTGGATCCCCTCGAACAAGATCTCTTTCGAGATGTTCTTGTCGCGGTGGATGCTATCGACGATCCGGACCAAATCGACGCTCATTCCTACCCTCCGAGGCGTGCATTCCGGCTATTCCGGGCGGTCTCGACGCGCGCGGGGCGGATGCGGCGGCCGGCCGGGAAAGGCCGGTCTCCGACGAGGCCGAGCCGCCCCCGGTAAGGTTTTGGGGGGGGCCCGCGTCGTCGTCGCGACACCGTCGAGCAGGCAGCGCCTTCGGGTCGTCCTCCGCGTCGCCGGCCGCGCGAGGCGGTCTGGCGGGCACGCGCTGGGCGGGATCGACCCCGGGGGTCGGGGCCTAATCCACCCGTCAACCGATGACCCCGGCCCTGGACCCATCCTATCCGGATGTTGACAGTTCTGTCAAGCGTCCCGACAATGGCGGGGGCCCCGGGGGCGGGCCCGCGGAGGACGCCCCTACCCATCCGATCGTCGCGGGATCCCGATGAATTCGACGCGCCTCGACCTCGACGCCCTGAGCGACGCCCTGGAGGCGGCCGGCCTGCGGTCGACGCCCCAGCGGCTGGCGGTCTACGAACAGCTCGCGGCCATGGACGACCACCCCACGGCCGAGGAGGTCTTCCAGGCGGTGCGCCCCAAATTGCCCAGGATCAGCCTGGCGACCGTCTACAAGGCGCTCGAGGCGCTGACGGCCGTCGGGGTCGTCGACCGGCTCAAGCCCGAGGCCGCCGCGGGGCCGACGCGCTACGACGCGCGCGGCGACCGCCATTATCACTTCCGCTGCCTGCGCACCGGGGCGATCCACGACCTGCCGACCGAGTACGACCCCGGCCTGATCGAGCGGCTCGACCCGGCGCTGGCCGACGAGCTGCGGAGTCGCGGGTTCCGGGTGACGGGCTATCGCCTGGAGCTGCTGGGCTATCGCGACGCCGACGGCGAAGGCGGGCGCGAATCGTGAGCGCCAGGCGCCCCGACCCCGGCCCCCCCCCGAACCTGGGCCCGCTCGTCGACACCCACGCCCATCTCCAGGACGACCGCCTGCGTCGCGACCTGCCCGCGGTCCTCGCCCGCGCGCGGGCGTCGGGGGTGGAGAAGGTCGTGGCGATCGGGATCACGGCGGAGGACTCGGCCGAGGTCGTCGCGATCGCCGCCGAGCATCCCGAGGTGTACGCGGCCGTGGGGTATCAGCCCAACGGCCTGCTCGACGCCACCGAGGACGATTGGCGGCGGATCGTCGAGCTGGCCTCCGCGCCGAAGGTGGTCGCGATCGGCGAGACGGGCCTCGACCGCTACTGGGACCGCGTCCCGTTCCCGCTCCAACAGGAATGGTTCCGGCGACACCTGGCGCTGGCCCGCGAGCGCGACCTCCCGGTCGTGATCCACTGCCGCGACTGCGAGGCCGACGTCGTCGCCGCGCTCCGCGAGTTCGAGCCCCCCACGCGCGGCGTGCTGCACTCGTTCACCGGGAACCGCGACCAGGCCGAGGCGTTCCTGGAGCTGGGCCTGCACGTCTCGTTCGCCGGGATGCTGACCTTCGGCAACAAGTCGCTGGACGCGCTCCGCGAGGCGGCGGCGGCCGTCCCGATCGACCGGCTCCTGGTGGAGACCGACAGCCCCTACCTCGCGCCGGACCCCCGCCGGGGCCGGACCAACGAGCCGGCGAACGTCGCCTGGACGGCGCGCAAGCTGGCGGAGGTCCGCGGCGTCCCCGAGGGCGAACTCGCCCGGGCCCTGGCCGCCAACGCGCGCGAGCTATTCCGGCTGCCCGAGGGCTGACGCCTCGTCAGGTGGCGGGCGCGGCGGGATCGCCCAGCAGGATGATCGGGTCGCGGTCGGAGACGACCACGCCGCCGGGCTTCTCCACCGTCACGGCGAAGAGATAAGGCTCTCGCACCCTGATGGGCGCGTGGATCGGGACGACCGCCTCGCCCGGGGCGTTGATGTCGAAGACGCCGCCGTCGATCGGGTAGCGTTCGTCCTGGGCGCGGTCGAAGATCCAGAGCTGGTACTGCCTCTGGCTCGGGTCGTTCGCGGCGACGCCGCGGAGCCGCATGAATCCCCGCTGCCGCCGATTGCTCCAGACGAGATCGCCGCTCGACCCCTCTCCGGGGCCGACCCCCTTGAGCGGGACCGTGAGGGCGTCGCCGGCGGTGAGGACCTCCTCTCGCAGACGCTCCAGCTCGACGGCGGGGCTCACGTCGACAGGCCGCGACCAGGTCGCGACGGCGAGGAGCAGGCAGGCGGCCGCGGCCACCCACCCCAGCCAGGCCGGCGGGCCCGCCCATCGGCGGGGGGGGGCGACGACGGGAGGTCGGACGGGCGCGGGGGCGGGGCCGGGCCCGGAGGCCAGCAAATCCCGCCCCTGGTCGGCGCAGATCCGCCTCAGGTGGTCCGGGAGCTTCTCCCCGGCGCCGGCCCCGAGGCCGACGTACAGGGCGGCCGCGAGTCGTTCGAACTCCTCGATATCGACGTCGCCGCGCCCGGCCGAGAGCCGTTCGATCTCGGCCGCCTCGTCGGGGGACAGCCCGAAGGCCGCGCCCTCGGCGAGGAGCCCGTCCAGGCGGTCGCGATCGTCCGGGGACAGGCCGTCGTTCATCCCGCCCCCCCCCGGCCGTCCAGGCCGGAGGCCGATCCGAGGGCCTCCCGAATCTGCATGAGCCCCCGACGGACCAGCGTCTTCACCGACCCCAGCGGCCGGCCGGTGGCCTCGGCGATCTCGGAGTGGGACATCCCGTCGTACACCGCGAGCCGGATCACGGCCTGCTGCTCCGGGCGGAGCGATCGGAAGGCGGACGTCACCATGGCGACTTCGTCGTCGCGTTCCAGCCGCTCGGCCTGGCCCGTCTCCGAGGAGGCGAGGTCGGGGACGAGGCTCGACGTCCTCGGCGACCGCCCGCGCTTTCGCGCCCGGTCGATCAATTTCCTGCGTGCGATCATGACGATGAACCCGGCTTCGGAGGAGAGGCTCTCGTCGAACCGCCCGGCCGCGAGCCAGACGTCGATGAAAGCCTCCTGGACCCCGTCTTCGGCGTCGTCGTCACCCAGCAGCTTGCGCGCGAGCGACCAGACCAGGCCGCCGTAGCGGTCCAGCACCTCCTCGACCGCGGCTTGATCTCCCGCCGAGACCCGGCGGAGGAGTGAGTTTGACATCCGGGCCGGATTGTAGCCCATCCGAGGATGGCCGGACAACACCCCGCCCGGCTCGACCTCCGGCGTCCCCGAGGGCTCGGGCGGCGACCGGAGGGGCCGGGCGGGGGCCTTGGTCAGGCCGTGGTCACTTCGCGTCGGGCACCAGGACGGCGTCGATCACGTGGATCACGCCGTTGGAGCACTCGATGTCGGCCTTCACGACCTTCGCGTCGTTGATCTTCACGCCGTCGGTGGCGTCGACCTCGACCGACTCGCCCCCCACGGTCTTGGCCGACTTCAGCTTCACCACGTCGGCCGCCTTCACTTCTCCCTTCACGACGTGATAGAGGAGCACGGCCTTGAGCTTGGCCTTGTCCTTCAGCAGCGCGTCGAGCGTGCCGGCGGGCAGCTTCTCGAAGGCGTCGTCGGTCGGGGCGAAGACGGTGAAGGGGCCGTCCCCCTTGAGCGTGTCGACCAGGTCGGCCGCCTTGAGGGCGGTGGCCAGCGTCTTGAAGGAGCCGGCCGCGACGGCGGTGTCGACGATATCGGACTTATCGTCGTCGCCGCGGGCGAACGACGCGGGGGCGAGGAGGGCAACGACGGCGGCGAGGCCGGCGGGCAGGAACCACTTCGCGATCGAGGACATGGGCCATCTCCTGGTTGGGGAGCCGATTCGGGATGGTGTCGGAGTCGAGCGGGCCGGCGTCGCGGCCCACGTGCTTGAATTCGCCCGGGCCCGCGGATCGGATTCGAATTCGGTCCCGACTTGTATTTCAGCCCCGACCGTTTATTCTCGACCAACAGGTCCAGATTCAGGCCGCCGGGGAATCGATCGAAGCATGGACTCGCGCCGACCGCCGGCCGTCCCGATGCGACGCCCCTACCTCGTCGAGAGCTTGCGTCACCCAATGAGCGGCAATCACGCGAACCCGGGGAAGACGGCGTGGCGGATCCTGGCGGTCAACACGTTCGCGTTCGCGGCCTGTTTCGCGGCGTGGATGCTGAACGGGCCGCTGGTGACGTTCTTCGCCGACAGGGGCCTGTTCGACTGGAGCCGCAGCCAGATCGGCGTGCTGATCGCCGTCCCGGTGCTGACGGGCTCGCTGATGAGGCTGCCGGTCGGGGTGCTGTGCGATCGCTTCGGCGGGCGAGTCGTGTTCTGCGCCTTGATGCTGGTCTCGGCCGCGCCGATGTACCTGGTCTCGCACGCGAACCGGTACATGGACTTCGTGCTGGCGGGGCTGGGGTTCGGGGTCGCGGGGGCGGCGTTCGCGGCGGGCGTGGCGTACACGTCAGTCTGGTTCGGCAAGGACCGGGTGGGCACGGCGCTGGGGATCTTCGGCATGGGCAACGTGGGGGCGGCGGCGACCTCGATGTTCGCGCCGCTGCTGCTGCGCCAGCTCACCGCGACCGACCTGGAGGGCTGGCGGACGCTGCCGAAGCTGTACGCCGGGCTCCTGGTGGCCACGGCGGTCCTGTTCTGGCTCACGACCGAGGACCGCCGCGCCGCGCCCGCCGCCGGGGGATTGGCGGCGCGGCTAACGCCGTTGCGCCATCTCCGCGTGTGGCGCTTCGGGATGTATTATGCGTTCTTCTTCGGCGGATTCATCGCGCTGTCGCAATGGCTGATCCCGTATTACGTCAACGTCTACACGCTCTCGATCGTGGTGGCGGGGCCCCTGGCCGCGATCTACAGCCTCTCCTCGTCGGGCTTCCGGGCGCTGGGGGGATGGCTGTCCGACAAGATCGGGGCGCGGCGGGTGGTATACTGGTCGCTGGCGACGAGCATGGTCTTCAGCCTGCTGCTGTTCCCGGCGGCGATGGTGATCCACACGCCGGGGCAGGGGGTCGTGGCGGGGGCGGACGCCACGGTGACGCGGGTCTCGGCGACCGAGATCGAGCTGTCCAACGGGGCCAGGCTCCCCCTGAACGAGAAGGACCCGGCCAGGCTGCTCGACTTCACGGTGGACCGGCACCTCATCTTGCCGACCACCGCGCAATGGCAGGAGCCGGTCGTCGCGGAGGGGCAGGCCGTCAAGAAGGGCGAACTGCTGGCCCAGGGGACGACGCGCGTCTTCTTCCAGGCCAACCGCTGGGTCTTCACGACCTTCGTGTTCCTGCTGGCGATCGCCATGGGCTTCGGCATGGCCGGGGTCTACACGCTCATCCCGGCATACTTCCCGCGCGAGATCGGCGTGGTGGGGGGGCTGGTCGGCGTGCTGGGGGGGCTGGGCGGGTTCGTGCTGCCGATCGTCTTCGGCCTGCTGCTGGACGCGACCGGCCTGTGGACGACGTGCTGGGTGCTGCTGTTCCTGTTCGGCGCCGCCTGCCTGATCTGGATGCACGTCGTCGTCCACAAGATGCCGACGACGCTTGAGCCGGGGCCGACCCCGCCGGCGGGGGACTCGGCATGAGCCGCGCGGCGGAGTCGATCCGCCGCCTGTCGCCCTCCTATTTCGCGCTGGTGATGGCGACCGGCATCGTCGGCGTCGCCTGCGAGCAGACCGGGTACCACCGGGCGGCGATCGGCTTCCTCGCGCTCAACGTGGCGCAATACGCGGTCCTGTGCGCGTTGACGATCTGGCGGGTCGCGCGGCACCCGGACGCGGTCTGGGCCGACATGACCGGGCACAACACGGCGCCGGGCTTCTTCACGTCGGTCGCGGGGACGTGCGTCCTCGGCGGGCAGTTGATCCTCGTGGCCGGCGCCTACGAGTCGGCGCTGATCCTGTGGGGGGTCGGCGTCGCGCTGTGGGTCGCGCTCACCTACACCATCTTCACGGCGCTGACGGTCAAGCCGGAGAAGCCCCCGCTTGAAAAAGGGATCACCGGGGGCTGGCTCCTGGCGGTGGTGGCCACGCAATCCGTCGCGACCTTGAGCGCGCTGCTGGCGCAGCATCTCGGGCAGCCGCATCGATTGCACCTGAATTTCCTGGCGCTGTCGATGTGGCTATGCGGGGGGATGCTGTATATCTGGATGATCTCGCTGATCTTCTATCGCTATACGTTCCTGCCGATGTCGCCGGGCGATCTATCGCCGCCGTACTGGATCAACATGGGGGCGATGGCCATCTCCACGCTGGTCGGCGCGCGGCTGATCGAGAACGCCCCGGACGCGTGGTTCCTGGACTCGCTGCTGCCGTTCCTGAAGGGCTTCACCATCTTCTACTGGTCGACGGGGACCTGGTGGATCCCGATGCTGGTGATCCTGGCCGTCTGGAGGCACGGATACAAGCGGTTCCCGATGGCCTACGACCCGCTCTACTGGGGCGCGGTGTTCCCCCTGGGGATGTACACCTCGGCGACCCTGGAGATGTCGCGCGCGATGCGCCTGGATTTCCTCCTGCCGATCCCGCGCGCCTTCATCCTGGCGGCGATGGCGGCCTGGGCGCTGACCTTCGTGGGGATGCTGCGGTCGCTCGCCCGACTTTTCCGCGCCCCGGGCTGACGGGGGGAACGGTCGCCCCGTCGCCGATTCGGCACGGCGATTGCACTGCCTCGAACAATTCTTTCGGTTCTTGGGGTCGACGGCCGGCGGCGTTTCGCGTTCAATGGGCCGCGCGCCGTCGAGACAGCACCTGACGCGGGAGTCGCCGCGCCTCCGCGCGGGGGAGCGAGGTCGAATATGGAGATCGACATCCGACACATCGTCGCCGCGGCCGCGGTCACGACGCCGATCATGGTCCTGTTCCTGGCCGGGGCGTTCATCGCCGCCCGCAGCGGCGTCGATCGCGTCTCCTCGGGGCAGGACGTCCTGCGCATCGCCGGCAACTTCTCGGCGATGCTCCTGCGCGTGGCGGCCTACGTCGTCGTCCTGCTGCTGGTCCAGCACTTCATCGGCATGCGGTCGACCTTCGGCTGGTGACGCCCGGTCGGCGTCAGACGCCCCGGGCCTTCGGATCCCACAGGATCTTGTGCAGTTGCACCTGGAGGCGGATCGGCAGGCCGGTCTCCAGGATCCAGCCGGCCAGGTCGGTCGGGTCGACGCGGCCGAAGACGGCGCTCATCAGGACGGGCCCGCGCTGGGCCAGGCCGCGACGGCGGATCAACTCGACGGCCCAGTCGAAGTCGGCGCGATCGCCCAGGACGAACTTGACCTCGTCGCGGGGGCCGAGCCGGTCGAGGTTCGACCAGACGTTGGCGTCAACCTCGCCCGAGGCCGGCGTCTTCACGTCCAGGATGACATGGACGCGGGGATCGACCCTGTCGGTCGGGACGCCGCCGCTGGTCTCCAGCAGCACGGTCCAGCCGCGATCGGCCAGCGTCGACATCAGGGGATAGGCCTCCTCCTGCAGGAGCGGCTCCCCTCCGGTCAGCTCCACGAGCCGGCCGCCGAGCTTCTCGACCTCGTCGAGCACGGCGTCGAGCGACATCGGCCTCCCCTGCTGGAACGCGTGGGGGGTGTCGCAGTACGCGCAGCGCAGGTGGCAGGCGGTGAGCCGGACGAAGACGCAGGGGAGGCCGGCGAAGGTGCTCTCCCCCTGGATGCTCCGGTAGACCTCGTGGACCATCAGCGTCCCGGGCGCCTTCCCCTCCAGCGGGCGGAGCCGGCGGGCGAGGGCGTTCGAAGCGGCGCTGGGATCATGGGCGGCGAGGTCGTGCATGGCGGGATCGGCCGGGGAGGATTCGAGGGGCGTCATATCCCATCGTATCCCCGGGCGCCTCCCCCCGCCCAGACCAACATCGGCCCGGGTCGACGCTCCCCCGACGCGGCAAACCCACGGATTTCAAAAATCATCTTGAAAATCCTTTGCAATCGATTAATCTGCCTCGCCGCATGCTGGCTCCCTCGCAGCGAAGGACGCGCGCGGCCCGGCGCGGGGACGTCGCCGGAGCGGAATCCACGACGACGAGGATGACCATGGATGAAGCGAGACGCGGCGGGCTGTTCCGGCGGGTCGCCTGGGCCGCCTGCCTGGCGACGGCCGCGACGATCGGGGCGGAGGCCAGGGCCGGGGGCTACTCGGGGCTGGTGGTCTTCGGCGACAGCCTCTCCGACGGCGGCAACGTCGCCGCGATGGTGACGGCGGCCGGGGCCCCGTTCCCCTATCACGTCTACTCCGAAGGCAAGTTCACCAACGGTAAGGTGTGGGTCGACTACCTGGCGGAGTCCCTCGGGCTGGAGGCGCCGAAGGCCAGCCTCCTGGGGGGCTCGAACTACGCCCACGCCTACGCCCAGAGCGGCGCCGGGTACTCCACCCCGGTCGAGCTGGGGGGGATGCCGATCGCGAACCTGCTGACGCAGGTCCAGTCGTTCGAGGGCTCGCTGGGCGGCGGCTCGATGGACTCCAACAAACTCATCTCCATCTGGGCCGGGGCCAACGACATCCTGCACGGCGGGATCTCGGACCTCGCGGGCATCCAGGCGGCGGTGGGGAACGTGATCACCGCGGCGCAATCCCTGTACGACCTGGGGGGCCGACACTTCCTCATCGGCGGAGTGCCGTACCTCGGGGGCATCCCGGCCGTGGCGAATCAGCCGCGGGCCGTCAAGGATGGCCTCAACCAGATCGCCGCGACCTTCAACGCCGTGCTGGCCGGGGCCATGGCCGAGTTCCGGGCCACCCGCGCCGACGCCCGGGTGACGTACAGCGACGCGAACACGACGTTCGAAGCGATCCTCGCGAACCCCTCGGCCTTCGGGCTGACCAATCTGACCGACCAGGCCGCGGTCGCGATCTCGATGGGCGGCGATCCGAACCCGGACCACTACCTGTACTGGGACGACGTCCATCCCACCACGGCCGTCCATCGGCTGATCGCCGAGGCGGCCTTCCGGGCGGTCGTGCCCGAGCCCTCGTCCATCGTCCTGGCGGCGATCGGCGGCCTCGGGATCGTCGCCGCGGCCCGCCGTCGCGCGGCCTGAACGCGGCGTCGTGAACTCCCCTGGCGGCGGCCGGGCGGGCGTGCTAGGAATGGTCGAGGAGACGTTTCCAAGCGGATCGCCGCCCGGGAGCCCGCCATGAGCACCGCCGACCGCGACGCGGCCCCCCCGGGGGCCGTCCATCTGGCCGACCCGCCGTTCTGGGACGCCTACGACCCGAGGTTTCCGGACAGCGACGGCGAGCCGATGGCCGACAACCAGACGCAGTACAAGTGGATGGTGACGATCGCCGAGGGCCTCGAAGCCCTCCTAGCCGATCGCCCCGACGCGCTGATCGCCTGCGACCTCCTCTGGTATTTCGACCCCGAGGATCCCAGGCGCTGCATCGCCCCGGACGTGTTCGTCGCCCTCGGGCGGCCCAAGGCCCCCCGGCATTCCTACAAGGAGTGGATCGAAGGCCACGCGCCCCAGGTCGTCTTCGAGATCCACTCCCCCAGCAACACCGCCGCGAGGATGAGGCGCAAGCTGGAGACCTACGACGGGCGCGGCGTCGAGGAGTATTACTACTACTTCCCGGAAGACCCATCGGGCCGGCTCGACGGCTGGCTCCGGGGCCCGAGCGGCCTGGAGCCGATCGCCTCCACCGACGGCTGGACCAGCCCCCGGCTCGGAGTCACTTTCGAGACCCCGCCGGAGGAGGACGCCCTGATCCTCCGCGGCCCCGACGGCGAGCCCTTCCAGCACGTTCAGGACATCATCCGCGACCGGAAGTTGGCCCGCCGGATCGCCGAGATCGAGCGCCGACGCCGCGAGCAGGCCGAGGCCGACGCCCGCGAGGACCGCTCCCGCCGCGCCCAGGCCGAGGCCGACGCCCGCGAGGCGCGGGCCCGGGCCGAATGGCTGGAGGCGTTGCTGCGCGAGCGGGGCATCGACCCGGGCTGATCCCCGACGGCCGGGCCGACCGCCCACGGGCCGGGCGCCGGGCGCCGGGCGCCAAGCCTGGCGGAAGGCGGCGATTCGAGATAGAATGCCACCCGGCCGACGCGAATCGCCAGAAGAATTCACCGGGTCGGAGTGGTCGCCATGAACGTCGCGAGATTCCTCGGCGTGGCCGCGATCGTGGCCCTGTGCCCCTCCGGCCTCGACGCGCGGGCCCAGCAGTCGGCGCCCGCGTCGCATTTCGGGAGGACGACGAGCGCGTCGGCCGACGGCCCGGCGCCGGGTAGACGGGCCGCGGCCCCCCGGCGCGCGACGGCCCCCCGGCCGACGGCCGACCCGCTGGCGCCGTACACGTCGAGGCCGGTCGCCGCCTATCGCAGCTCGCCGATCGCGACGCCGCCCGAGCCGCCCCGGCCGCGGGTGACGCCCCGGAACTATTACCCGACCGCCCGCGTCGGCCGCTACACCTCCCCGACCCTCCACGTCGGGGGCCGTTGCGTCCCCTCGCGAGGGTCCGTCCTTGGCATGATGGGAATGAGACGTTGAAGGCCGCGCCCGTCGATATCAACCGGACCAGCGACGTTCGGAGGATCGCCTTCATCGGCGACTACCTCCCCCGCAAGTGCGGCATCGCCACCTACACGCACGACCTCTGCACGTCCGTCGCCACGCAGTTCCCCGCGGCCGACTGCTTCGTCGTGCCCGTCAACGACCTCCCCGAGGGCTACGATTACCCGCCGGAGGTCCGCTTCGAGATCGAGGAGAAGGAGCTCGACTCCTACCTCCGCGCCGCCGACTTCATCAACTTCAGCAACGCCGACGTCGTCTGCCTCCAGCACGAGTACGGCATCTTCGGCGGCCCGGCCGGGAGCCACGTCCTGCGGCTCCTGCGCAACCTGCGCATGCCCATCGTCACCACCCTGCACACCGTGCTGAAGGAGCCCAACGCCGACCAGCGCCGGGTGATGGGGGAGATCCTGGACCTCTCCGCCCGCGTCATCGTGATGTCGGAGCGAGCCCGCTCGTTCCTGATGGACGTCTGGAAGGCGCCCGAGTCCAAGATCGACCTGATCGCCCACGGCATCCCCGACATGCCGTTCGTCGACCCGGCGTTCTACAAGGACCAGTTCGGCGTGGAGGGGAAGCTCGTCGCCCTGACGTTCGGCCTGCTCTCGCCGAACAAGGGCGTCGAGAACATGCTGGAGGCGATGCCCTCGATCCTGGAGGAGTTCCCCAACTTCGTCTACATCGTCCTGGGGGCGACCCACCCGAACCTCGTGCGGGAACAGGGGGAGCGCTACCGGATCGGCCTGGAGCGGCTGGCGAAGCGGCTGGGGATCCGCGAGAACGTCAGCTTTTACAACCGGTTCGTCGACCTGCCCGAGCTGATCGAGTTCATCGGCGTGGCCGACGTCTACGTCACGCCCTACCTGAACCCGGCGCAGATCACCTCCGGGACGCTGGCGTACGCCTTCGGCTGCGGCAAGTCGGTGGTCTCCACGCCCTACTGGCACGCCGAGGAGCTGCTGGCCGACGGCCGCGGCGTCCTGGTGCCGTTCGGCGACTCCGCCGCGCTGGCCGACGCCATGCGCGAGCTGCTGCGGGACGAATCCCGCCGCCACGCGATGCGCAAGCGCGCCTACCTGATGGGCCGCGAGATGGTCTGGGGGCGGGTCGCCCACCAGTTCGTGGAGTCGTTCCAGCAGGCGCGACGGAGCCGGCTCGACGTGCCGGTGAGGCCGCTGGCGGTGCGCACCCTGGCCGAGCAGCCGCTCGACCTGCCGGGCTGGCGGCTCGACCACCTCGACCGGCTCAGCGACTCGGCCGGGATCATCCAGCACGCCACGTTCACGATCCCCAACCTCGCCGAGGGCTACTGCACCGACGACAACGCCCGCGCCCTGCTGTTCACGACCATGCTGGAGCGGCTGGGCCAGGCCACCCACCGGACGGACCGGCTGGCGTCGACCTACGCGGCGTTCCTGAACCACGCCTTCAACCCCGAGCGCGGCCGGTTCCGCAACTTCATGGGATTCGACCGCGGCTGGCTCGAGGAGGTCGGGTCGGACGACAGCCACGGCCGCGCGATCTGGGTCCTGGGGACGATGGTCCACCACTCCACCCGCCCCGGGATGCAGTTCTGGGCCTCCGACCTCTTCGACAAGGCCCTCCCCGCGCTGCTGGAGACGACCTCGCCGCGGGCCTGGGCGTTCGGCCTGCTGGGGATCGGCCAGTACCTCCGCCGCCTGGCCGGCGCCCGGCCGGCGAGCCAGGCGCGCGACCTGCTGACCCAGAGGCTGCTGGCCCTGCACGAGGCCGTCGCGGCCGAGGACTGGGACTGGTTCGAGGACCGCCTGGCCTACGACAACGCCCGGCTCTCCCAGGGCCTGATCGCCGCCGCCCGCGACGGCGGCCCCCCCGAGGCGCTCCGCGTGGGCCTGGAGACCCTCTCCTGGCTGGTCGGGCACCACAAGGCGCCCTCGGGCTGCTTCCGGCCGATCGGCTGCCACGGCTTCTACGTCCGCGGGGGCGTCCGCGCCCAGTTCGACCAGCAGCCGGTGGAGGCCCAGGCGATGGTGTCCGCCTGCCTGGAGGCCTATCATGCCACCGAGGACACGGCGTGGCTCGTCGAGGCCCGGCGCGCCTTCGAGTGGTTCCTCGGCGGCAACGACCTCGGCCTGGAGCTCTACGACGCCGCCACCGGCGGCTGCCGCGACGGCCTGGAGGAAGACCGGATCAACCAGAACCAGGGCGCCGAGTCGACCCTGGCCTTCCTCCTCTCGCTGGCCGAGCTGAAACTCGTCGAGAGCGTGCTGTCGCACCAGCGCCACATGCAATCGACGACCTGACCAGGCGCGGCCCCCCCCGACCACGTCCCGTCGCCCGACCGGGCGGCCGAACCCCACCCGACCAGGAAATCTCACATGGATGTCGCCGCCAACCAGGCCCCCGCCGACGCGGCGGGGGCGTCTCGCTCCTCGTCGGGCCCGGACGGGGACGCGGCCTCCACGGCCGAGGGCGCCCCGACCGGAGCCGTCCAGCTCCGCGTCAATCGCACCCGGATCGTCCTGCGGCCCAACAACAGCCGCGTCGTGATCCGCCCGTTCCAGCCGGCCGACGACCGCCGCGTGGAGCGCATCATCGGCCGCGTCTGCGCCCTCCCCGAGGAGGAGGTCCACGTCCGGCTCGACGAGGTCATGCGGGAGTTCCGCGACCGGCACCAGAAGATCCGCGACTTCTTCCTGCTGCGCTTCGCCGACGTCCGGCGGCTCATGCTGACGGACCACCCCGTCAGCGAGGCCCGGCGGCTGCTCATCGGCGCGTACTTCACCCAGGAATACGCCCTGGAGTCCGCCGCCCTGTTCAACCCGTCGATGGTCTGGGCCCCCGACCAGTCCGGCGTCCCCGAGGGCTGGAAGCGGTTCATCCTCAGCCTCCGGGCCACCGGCGAGGGGCACATCTCGTCGATCTCCTTCCGGAGCGGCATGGTCGACCCCTCCTGCCGCATCCACCTCGACGAGCCCACCCGCTACGTCACCGCCCCCGAGGCCGTCCCCGACGTCCAGTACGACAAGTTCCTGTTCCTCCGCAAGCTGGCCGAGCTGCGGCTCAACGGGTCGTTCGCCGAGCAGGTCCTGGACACCCTGCGCGAGCAGTTCGGCTTCGAGGAGCTGGAGGCGGCCATCGAGCAGGCCCTCCAGAGGGCCCGCCCCCGCCATCACGAGCTGGAGCCGCTGGCCCAGGGCATGCGGATGCTCGCCAGGTCCAACTACGACGTGGCGTTCAGCCCCGACCTGAACGTCTCCGAGCGGATCATCTTCCCCTACTCCCCCACCGAGACCAACGGCATCGAGGACGCCCGCTTCGTCGAGTTCCGCGAGGACGACGGCTCCACCACCTATTACGCCACCTACACCGCCTTCGACGGCAAGGTCGTCCTCCCCCAGATCCTGGAGACCAAGGACTTCCTCACCTTCAAGATCAGCACCCTCAACGGCCCCGAGGTCCGCAACAAGGGCCTGGCGCTCTTCCCGCGCAAGGTCAACAACCTGTACTGCATGCTCTCCCGCCAGGACAACGAGAACATCTTCCTGATGTACTCGGACATGCTCCACTTCTGGTACACCAAGATCCCCATCGCCAAGCCGACCTACTCCTGGGAGTTCGTCCAGCTCGGCAACTGCGGCTCCCCCATCGAGACCGACGCCGGCTGGCTCGTCCTCACCCACGGCGTCGGCCCCATGCGCCGCTACGCCATGGGCGCGTTCCTGCTCGACAAGGACGACCCGTCCCGCCTCATCGGCCGCCTGGAGGAGCCCCTGCTGGAGCCCAACGCCAACGAGCGCGAGGGCTACGTCCCCAACGTCGTCTACTCCTGCGGCGGCGCGGTCCTCGACGGCACCCTCATCATCCCCTACGCCATGTCCGACTACGCCAGCACCTTCGCCACCATCCCCGTGGACGACATCCTCAAGGCGATGGTCTGACGCGGCCGGCCCGCGAAAGGCGCCCGAGATGGACGAAGCCGCCCTCCGAGCCTGGCTCGCCGAGCCGAGGACCGAGCTGACCGCCGCCGTCGCCGAGGGGGCCCGCGGCCACGTCGCCTCCCTCCGCGCCCGCGGCCTGGATATCCGGGGTTACGCCGTCAACCCGGGCGAGTATTACGATCTCGGGGGGCTCGTCGCCATCGCGGACGTCCCCGCGCCCGGCGGCGACCCGGCCTCTCGCTACCACCGCTACCGCGTCGACGAATGGGGGCACTGGGAAGAGGGCGCGTTCCCCGCCGCCGACGCCATCATAAGCAGCCTGAACGAGCGGTTCCGGTCGCTGCACTCCAGGCCCGAAGGCGTCTTCGCGATGGACGAATTCGAGGTCGCCCACGCCGACGCGTTGCTCGACGCCATCGTAAGCGGCCTGGCGGCGGCCCGCGACGCCGCCGCCCTCGGCGACCCCGCGCCGTTCCTCGCCGTCTGGATCTCCGACTTCGGCGTCGACGGGATCATCGAGGACTCCGTCCAACGCCTCAACCCGCCCCACGTCGCCGACGACTTCATGGAGGAATTCGGCTGACCCATGCCACTCGCAATTGACCGGGCCCCCTGCTATGTTTGGCTGGACAGCGAATAGGGGGGCACCATGCCGACCGACCGCCACGACGACCCGGCCGCCTTCCGCGCCTTCCTCGACGTCAAGCTCGCTGACGCGGGCAACGAGCTGACGCTCGGCGAGATCCTCGCGCTCTGGCTGGCCGAGAACCAGACCGACGCCGAGCGCGACGAGGCCAATCGGCTCATGGGCGAGGGGTTGAACCTCGTCGGTCGGGCGGAAGCCAACGGCCGGCCATGATGGCCGCGGATCGCGCGGTCATCGAGGTGGTCCCCTCGCTCGCCGCGAGCGCGTCGCTCCGCGAATCGATCGTCGCCCTCTGCTCGGAGGCCTACGGGGAGCCCTTCGCCCCGTACCTGGACGGGCTGCCCGACGCCGTGCACGTCCTCGCGCGGGTCGACGGCGCCATCGTCTCCCATGCCGCCTGGGTGACGCGCGAGCTGCGCGTCGACGGCCTGCCGGCCCCCCTCCGCTCCGCCTACATCGAGGCGGTCGCGACGGCCCCGCGGCATCGGTCGCGGGGGCTGGCGAGTCGCATCCTCCGCAAGCTCCCCGCGCTGCTCGCCGACTTCGACGTCGCGGCCCTCGCCCCGTCCGATCCCGGCTTCTACGCCCGCCTCGGGTGGGAGCCCTGGCGCGGCCCGCTCTCCTACCGCGAGGGGGGCCGGGTCGTCCCGACCCCCGACGAGGTCGTCATGATCCACCGCCTCCCGCGGACGCCGGCCGCCCTGGACCTCGCCGCCGGCCTCCAGGTCGACTGGCGCCCCGACGAGGTCTGGTGACATCGCGTCAGGCGAGCGGGTCGTCGGCCGGCGGCTTCTTCGCCACGCGCCGGCTCAGCAGGAATGCCCCCAGCGGGCCGGCCAGGGCGAGCGCCGCGAAGCCCAGGAAGATCCAGGAATGGAGCCGGATCGTGGCGAACGGCCGCCAGGATCCGTCGCCCTCCTGGGCCGCGGCGTAGACCGTCATCGCGGCCATCAGCGCGATCCCCGCGCCGAAGACCGTCCAGCCGACGCGGTCGACGAGCGGCTTCGCTTCCTTGCGAGGCTCGCGCCAGATCCTCCAGAGGAGATAAGGCAGGAAAGGCAGCCCGACGACCGTGAGCAAGCAGAGTAGGGTCGTCGCGACCGTGCCCAGGACGCGGACGGAGAGGCTCGGCCGAACCTCGCCGCCCGACGGGACCGGCTTCCAGATGGAGAGCACCGCGACCGCGAAGATCGGCAGCCCGACCAGCCCCAGGACGCGGAGGAATTGGCCGATATCCGCCATCGTCTCACACCGCCTCCAGCGCCCCCGGCAAGCCGTCGCGCGAGAACTCCTAAGCCCCCTCGGGGTCGGCGCCCACGTCGATGATCTCGGGCGGCTCCGTGCTCAGCACGCTGACGCACTGGTCGCAGACCACGAGATACTCGCGCAAGCCCTCGTAGAACTCGCGGAAGAATCGGCCGCGCCCGACCTCCAATTCCAGCCAGCCGCCTTCATGCACTTCATACAGCCACCCGTTGCCCTGGTGATAGTCGTCCCAGAACTCGGTCAGATCACGCTCGTCCAGGACGCGGAATCCCGCCACCCCGCGGAATACGACGCGGGCGAACGAGTAGCCCGGCCCCTGCGCTTCGAGGATCAAATCTTCCATGTCGTATCGGAGCGACCGCGTGACGACGCGCTCATAGCGCGTGGCCGGTGGGTATGGGGTACATCTCGGCGGCCTCATCGTCCCTCCTCCTGGCGCGAGGGGCCCGGAACAGCGGCGCGGGGCCGAACCATCGCGTCGCATGGGCCGGCATCGTCCCTCGCCGTCACACCGCCTCCAGCGCGCCCAGCAAATCATCCCGCGAGAACTCCACGACGGCCGAGGAGCTGTCGGCGGCGCCGTAGTAGACGAGGTAGCCGGCGGGGGAGTCGACGATGCCGGTGACGAAGACGACGTCGGGGACGAAGCCGCGGCGCTCGAATTCGGTGGTGGGCTCGAAGATGGAATCGGGGGTCCGGGCCAGGACGCGCGAGGGGTCGTCGGGGGCCAGCAGCAGGGCGCCGGTGGAGTAGGCGCCGACCTCGCCGGGCTTCGACGGCCGGCGGTTGCCGTGATAGATTTCGAGCCAGCCGTCGGGCACGCGCACCGGGGGCGTCCCGGCGCCGACGCGGCCCGTCTCCCAGGAGCCCTCGCCGCCGTGCAGGCAGGCGTGACGGCCCCAGTTGCGAAGGTCGGGGGAGGTCGCGGTCCACATCTCGGGGCGGTTGAACGGCGTCGCCGGGTTCGGCCGGTGGATCGCCGCGTACTCGCCGCCGACCTTCTCCGGGAACAGGACCACGTCCTTGTTCTCCGCGCAGAAGATCACGCCGTGCCGCTCGAACGAGCGGAAATCCACCGTCGACGCCAGCGACGTGCAGGCACCGTGGCGCGACACGGAGACATAGGTGAAATAGTATCGCCCATCTAGCTCCGTGATCCGAGGGTCCTCGACGCCGAACTCCTCCATCGGCCCCTCGGGGACGAAGCGGACCGGGTCGATCGCGCGGACGGATCGGCCGTCGCCCAGGCGGACGACCTGCAAGTGCGACGTGAACGTTAGCCGGACCAGCCCGTCGGCCTTGCGCTCGACGACGCGGGGGTCGATGGGGCGCAGCTCGTCGTCCGGGGTCCAGTCGACCGTCAGCCCGGCCTCGGCGTCCCAGCGGGGCAGGGGGGTGAACCCGGGCCGGACCTCGCGCGGGCGCTCGGCCACGCGAACCAGCATGACCACCTCGTCGCCCGCGCGGATCACCCCCGGGTTGAACGCGCCGACGACCTCGAAATCGTCGCGCGAGGGCTTCACGTCGGCGGGGGTCAGCAGCAGCTTTTCGAACAGCCTGGGCAGGATCATGGGTCGCTCCGTCGGTCGAGGGGTCCGCGATCCGCCCAGTCTACCCCGACGGCCGGGCCCCGGAACAGCCGCGAAACGCCGCGTTATCGGCACGCGCGTTGCGATTCATCCCGAGTAAAGCCCACCCGCGAGACGGCGGGATGATCGATAGATGGAGCCCGATCTCAAACATCGGAGAGCAAGATGACGCCCGACCAGAGCGCGACCTCCTCGACCGGGAATGCCGCCGCCAATATCCGCGAGCACATGGACGTCCTTGGGTCCTGCGGCAACAAGGTCGGCATCGTCGACCACGTCGAGGGCGACACCATCCGGCTCACCAAGCGCGAGAGCCCCGACGGCCAGCACCACCGCATCCCCATCTCCTGGGTCGACAGGGTCGACGAGCACGTCCACCTGAACCTGAACCATAAGCAGGCTCAGGAACAGTGGCAGCCGGCCTGACCCGGTCCCGCGCAACACACGAGCGGGCCTCCCCATCGCGAGGGAGGCCCGCTCCATTTCCACGCCAGGACGCCGACCTCCGGAGAACCACGATGCCCGATCAACCGACCCCCGACGCCATCCCAACCCCCGATCAGCCCAAGCCGCCTCCGCCCCCGCCCCCGGAGTTCCCCCAGACCCCCGAGCCCTCGCCGCCGCGGTCGCCGTTCCCGGCGCATCCCGAGCCGGCCCCGGGCACGCCAGGGCCCTCGGGACCTCCTTCGCAGCCCCCGGGGCCGATGGCCTGAAGCCTACGCAGACGCTTGCGCCAGCCGGTCGGCGGCGCACGCCAGCACCAGGGAGTCGCGGCCGTTCGCCTCGGTGACCTTGCGGGGGTGGGCGCGGTCTCGGATCCAGGCGACCTGATCGGCCATCATCAGGCGGAGCAACTCGCCGTAGCGGTGCGACTTCACCACGCCCTCGCCCCAGGTCAGTTCCAGGCTCTGGTAGACGTCCAGATCCTTGTGCCGCGCGGCGCACTTCCGGTCCTTCGGCGCGTAGGACATGGTGCAGTCGAGCCGAGCGCCGGGGAACAGGTCGCATAGCGCCTTGGTCTGGGCCTCGTCGGCGATCGCGTTGACCTTCACGACGGTCGGGATCCAGCCGAACAGGGTGACGTCGCCGCGTTCGAAGACGATGCGCAGCTCCTGCCGGTCCATCCGCCCCGCCTGGTGGAAGCCGTGGTAGAAGTTCACCAGCACGTCGTCCTTGTAGCGGACCGCGCACTGGACCTGCTCCTCGATGGGAGGCGAGCTTCCTGGTCGGATCCCGCGCTGGGCGGCGACGACCTCGCCCCGGCCGAGCCAGCCGGCGAACATGTCGAAGAAGTGGACGCCGTGCTCGATGAAGATGCCGCCGCTCTTGTCGCGGTCCCAGAACCAGTGGTCGGGGCCGAGGTTCTCGTCGGAGGCGTAGTTCTCGAAGAAGGCGTGGATCGGCTCGCCGAGCACGCGGTCGGCGACCAGCTTCGAGACGGCGTCGAAGACCGGGTTGTACCGCTGCATGAGGTTGGCGACCATCAGCAGGTCGCGCGATTTGGCCTCGGCGATCATCTCGTCGGCCTGCTCGACGGTCATCGCCAGCGGCTTCTCGCAGAGGACGTGCTTGCCGGAGCGGAGCGCCTTGAGCGCCTGCTCGTGGTGCAGGAACGGCGGCGTGGCGATGTAGACCAGGTCCACGTCGTCGCGCCCGAGGAGCGAGTCGACCGCCTCCACGTCCGGGATCCCGAACCGCTTCGCCGCCGCGATCGAGGCCTGCCGCGCCGTCCCCGCCAGCGCCACGGGCCGGACGCCCGGCACCTGCGAGTACTGCTGGAGCGCGTACAGCCCGAACCCGCCCAGGCCCACGATCCCGACCCGCACTTCCGCTTGTCCCGACATTGACGATGCCCCCTGTCCCGACGAAGTCCCGACCAGGCCCGATCATCCCCGCATCTCGCGGGCCGGTCAATTCGCCCGACCGGGATGGGGATGGCCATGACCCTCGACCCCGGCGAGGATCCGAGAGAAATGTCGAAAACATGAAATCCCCGATCGTCCTCCGCGGATCATGGGGGAGATCGATGATTGCGCTCCTTGACATTCCGGACGCGGTTTAAGCGGCGAGAGGCTCCTCGATGCCAGGCGAGGTGGAGTCGCCATGCCACCTCCACTCCCGCCAGGAGAGGGGACGGCATCATCCATCGCCGTCGTACCACGATCCCAGGCGGACGACTCGCGTGGGACGAGAAAACGTGTTCGAAATCGACGAACGAAGCCAAGTCAATTTCGCCGCAATCGACAACGCAGCAATGCGTTGCGTGAAACCGACCCCAAGACGCGGCGCGCGAACGAAGCCAACCGCGGGGGAACCCACGCCCTCGACTTCGCCGAGTCGAATCCCCCCCAGGGCCGCCGAAAGGCTGGGCAGGGGGGCCGTGGCGTCGGATAATGAAAGGCCCAGGCGTCGCCGTCCTGGAGCCGCGTCGGCCTCCCGGCCGATGATCCAGGGTGCGCGACGTCGCGCCGGCTCCCCCATCCTCGAATCTTGCCGTGAACCGATGAACAACCCTCCAGACGCAGACGCAACCGAAACGGCCCCCCCCCTCGTCGGCGTGGTGATGGGGAGCAAGTCCGACTGGGAGACGATGCGACACGCTTCCGAACTCCTGGACGAGCTGGGGATCCCGCACGAGACCCGGGTGGTCTCGGCGCACCGGACGCCGGATCGGCTGTTCGCCTACGGCCGCGAGGCCGAGGGCAGGGGCCTGGAGTTGATCATCGCCGGGGCGGGGGGCGCGGCCCACCTGCCGGGGATGTTGGCGGCCATCACCATCCTCCCCGTGCTGGGCGTGCCGGTGGAGAGCCGGACGCTCAAGGGGGTGGACTCGCTGCTGTCGATCGTCCAGATGCCCCGGGGGATCCCCGTCGGCACGCTGGCCATCGGCGCGGCCGGCGCGGCGAACGCGGCGCTGCTGGCGGCGGCGATCCTAGGCCGCAAGCACCTGGCGATCCGCGAGGCGCTCGCCGCGTTCCGGGCCGCCCAGACCGACGCCGTGGGAGAATCGCCCCGATGACCGCGGGATCGCGCGACGGAGTGTTGTACCCCCCGGCCTCGGTGGCGGTCGTCGGCAGCGGCCAGCTCGGCCGGATGTTCATCCAGGCGGCGCAGGCGATGGGCTATCGCGCCGGGGTGCTCAGCGCCACGACCGAGACCCCCGCGGCGCAGGTCGCCGACTGGACGGTCGTCGGCCGGCACGACGACCTCTCGGCCCTCCGCCAGCTGGCCGAGAAGGCCGACGCGGTGACGGTGGAGTTCGAGAACGTCTCGGCCCCGGCGCTGCGGTGGCTGGCGAAGCGTCGGATCGTCCGGCCCGGCTGGCGGACGCTCTGGACGAGCCAGAACCGGCTGCGGGAGAAGCGGTTCCTCGCCCGCCACGGCATCCCCCACGCCCCCTGGTGCCCCGTCCGCACGGCCGACGAGCTGGCGACGGCCGTCCGCGACCTGGGCTCGCCCCTGATCCTCAAGACGGCCAGCTCCGGCTACGACGGCAAGGGCCAGGTGCTCGTCAAGGACGAAGCCGAGGCCGCCGACGCCTGGGCGAGCCTGGGGCGGGTCGCGTGCGTGGCCGAGGGCTGGGTGGAGTTCGCCGCCGAGGCGTCGGTCGTGGTCGCGCGGGGCGCCGACGGCCGCGCCGGCGCGTTCCCGATCGCCCTGAACCACCACGAGCGCCACATCCTGGCGACCTCGACCGCGCCGGCGCCCGTCGGGCCGATCGTGGCGCTGGAGGCGCGCGAGGCGGCGCTGGCCGTGGCGCAGGCGCTGGACTCCGTCGGCGTCCTCTGCGTCGAGTTCTTCCTCACCGCCGACGGACGGCTGCTCGTCAACGAGATCGCCCCCCGCCCGCACAACTCCGGCCACCTCACGATCGAGTCGGCCCACGCCAGCCAGTTCGACCAGCAGGTCCGCGCCCTCTGCGGCCTGCCGCTCGGCTCGTGCGACCTGGTCCGCCCCGCCGCCATGGTCAACCTGCTGGGCGACGTCTGGTCGGGCGGCGAGCCCCGCTGGGAGCGGGCGCTCGAAGACCCCGCCGTGAAGCTCCACCTCTACGGCAAGCACACCCCGAAGGTCGGCCGCAAGATGGGCCACCTGACGGCCCTCGACGAGACCCCCGAGGGGGCGTTGGCCCGGGTGCTGGCGGCGAAGCGGAGGCTGACCGAAAGGGATTAGACGAGACCGTCCCCCCACTTCCCCATCGAGCCCTCGTCATGCGTCTGGCCCAACCCATCTGGCTCGTCCTGGCCGCGTTCGCGGCGCTGCCGCTGATCCGGCATCGCCTGCGAGGGCGGGTGGCGTGGCCGGGGCTCGACGGCTTCCAGGGCGGTGGGTGGTCGCCGTGGGCATGGGCGACGTGGCTGCCGGCGGCTCTGCAAGCGGCGGCGATCGTGGCGCTGGCGGTGGCCCTGGCCCGGCCCCAGACGGTCGGCGGGACGGTCCGGATCGCGACGCGAGGGGTCGCGATCGTCGTGGCGATGGATCAAAGCTCCAGCATGAACACGGCCGACTTCCCGGCCGACGGAGGCCTCCGGCGCGCGAGCCGGCTGGAGGCGGCGCGGGAGACCTTCGCCCGGTTCGTCGCCGGCCGCCCCGACGACCAGGTCGGCCTGGTGACATTCGCGAATTACCCCGACCTCGCCTGGCCGCCGACGCTCGACCATCGCTCGCTGATCGAGGCCGCCGACGCCGTCCGTCCCGCCCGGCCGGGGGACGACGGGACCAACATCGGCGACGCCGTCGCCTGGTCTCTGGAGGCCCTCCGTCGGTCCACGTCGTCCCGGAAGGTGATCATCCTCTTGACCGACGGCAACAACTCTCCTGCCGTGCCCAACCCGCTCGACCCCGCCCGCGCCGCGGAGCTGGCGAGGGACCTCGGCGTGACGCTGCACACGATCGCCATCGGCCGCGAGGGGGGCGTCGTCCACGGCGTCGACGAGTCCGGCCGCCCGGCGGTCGCCGAGCGCCAGGGCCCGGACGTGGAGTTGCTGCGAGGCATGGCCGACGCGACCGGCGGCCGGTCGTTCCGGGCCACCGACGTCGACGCCCTGGACGGCGTCTTCCGCGCGATCGACGCCCTGGAGAAGACGGAGATCCGCGAGGAGATCCGCACCCGATACGACGAGCGCTTCGCCCCCTGGGCCGCCGCGGCCGTGGGCCTGATCGCCCTCGACCGCCTGCTGACCTGCGGGCGGCTTCGACGAATCCCCTGACGAGGCCCCGATGGACCTGGAGAACCCCCGGACCCTCTGGCTGCTCCTGGCGCTGCCGCCGCTGGCCCTCTGGGCGTGGCGCTCGGCGGGGCTGCGCGGGCGCGGCTGGCGGGCGCTCGGCCAGTGGGGGCGGCCGCCGGGAGACCGCTCGGTCGCCGTGCTGATCGCCTGGACGCTCATCGTGCTGGCGTTGTCGCGGCCGAGGATCGGCCGGGAGCCCGCCGACGCGATCGGGCCGGGGCAGGACGTGGTGCTGGCGTTCGACGTCAGCCGGAGCATGGCCGCGGAAGACGCCGCGCCCAGCCGCCTGGGGCTGGCCGTCGAGACCGCCAGGACCCTCGTCGACGAGCTGGCGAGGGAGCCGGCGAACCGCGCGGCCGTCGTGGCGTTCGCCGGGCGAGGCGCGTTGCGATGCCCCCTGACGGAGAACCTCGGCGCGGCGGTCGACGCGATGGAACGGCTCCGCCCCGGCGAGATTCGCCCCGGCGGCACCGACCTGGGCGCGGCGCTCGACGCGGCCGTCGACGCCTTCGACCCGCGCGAGCCCAACGCGGGCCGGACCGTCGTCGTCTTCTCCGACGGCGAGGACCATGAGGGCCGCTGGGAACGGGCGCTGGAGAAGGCCGTCGCCCGGGGCGTGATCGTCCACGCGATCGCGCTGGGGGACGTGAACGAGGGGGCCCGCGTCCCATCGCCCGACCCCGACGAGCCGCTGACCTATCGCGGCGAGCCCGTGGTGTCGAGGCGGAGCGACGAGGCTTTGGCGACGATCGCGGAGCGGAGCGGGGGGGCGATGCTCAGGCTCGGCCTGGCGACGACCGACCTGGGGCTGCTCTACCGCGAGCGCATCGAGCCGGTGGCCCGCGCGAAGCGTCGCGAGGCGCGCGGCTCGGGTCGGCCGGAGCGGTTCCCGGCGTTCCTGGCCGGCGCGATCGGCGTCCTGATCCTCGCGAGCCGCCCCGGCGACAGGGCCCGTCGGCCCCGGCGCCTCCCGCGCGCCGTCGCGGGGGCCGCGTGCCTGGCGCTGGCGCTCGCGCAGGTCGCCGCCGACGACGCCCCCGAGACCGCCGCGCAAGCCGTCGCGCGCGGCTGCGCCGCGTATGCCGACGGCCGCTTCGAGGAGGCGCTCCGGGCCTTCGAGACGGCCGCCGCGCTCGCCCCCGACCGGGCCGTCCCGGCCTACGACGCCGGCGCGGCGCTCTACCAGCTCGGCCGCCACGCCGAGGCCGTCGCGAGATACCAGGAGGCGCGCGAACACGCCGGCCCGGCGCTGCGGGCGAAGATCGACTTCGCGATCGGGAACGCGGCCGTCGGCCTCGGCGACCTCCCGGGCGCCGTCCGCTCTTACGACGCTTGCCTGGCCTCCACCGCGCGCGGCGAGGGCCCGGACGCCGTCCGCGCCGACGCCGCCGAGAACCGCCGGTTCGTCCTGGAACGGCTCCAGGCCGCGACGGCCGAGCGGGACGAGCCGGACGACTCGGGCGGCGACGAGGATCGACCCGACGGCACCAAAAGCCGGGGCGACGCCACCCCCGAGGACGCCCCCGGCGACGGCCCCGACGGCCGCCCGCCCGACTCGCCCGGCGAGGGGGAGCCGACCGATCGGCCCAGTCCCCGGCAGTCCGGCGGAGCCGGCGGCGACGCGCCGGCCCCCCCCGGCGCCTCCCCCGACGATCGCCTCGACGCCGCCCTCGACCAGATCCGCGACGCCCGCCGCCGACGCCTCCCCGACCAGCCGCCGCCGGAATCCCCACGCGGTGACGGAAAGGACTGGTGAGCCCATGCGGGGCGCGCGCTTCGTCCTCGCCGCCTTCTTGCTGCTCCTCGTCCCCTCGCTGACCCATGCGCGAGACCTGACGGTCCGCGCAAGGGGACCGTCGGGCAGGATCCTGGCGGGGCAGGGCATCGACATATTCGTGGACGTCCCGGCGCGCGACAGGAGGCCGAAGTTGGACCTGCCGAAGCTCCGGGGGGCCCGGATGTGGGTCGCGGAGGAGACCTTCCGGCCGACCGGCATGAGCGCGATCGGCGGCGCGACGGCCAGCGAGAACGTCTTCACCTTTCGGCTCCGTCTGGTCGCCGAATCCCCCGGCACGATCGTCGTCCCGCCGATCGTCGCCGAGATCGACGGCCGCTCGGGCGGGAGCGCGCCGTTGCGGCTGACCGTCGAGATTCCCCCGCTCGCGGGCCGGCCCCCCGGCTTCCTCGGCGGGGTTGGCCCGTTCACCGCGACGGCCGAGGTCGAGCCGGCTCGGGTCCGCGTCGGTCAGGAGGCGACCTATCGAATCCGCGTCGAGGGCCCCGGCGCGTGGGGGATGACGACCCGGCCGGCCCTCGACCGGCTCCGCGGCCTCCCCATCGACGCGCGCGTCGCGGAGCGGCCCGACGAAGTGGTCGACGAGCCGCCGTCGCGGGCGTTCGTCTACACGATCCGGCCGATGAAGGCCGGCGCGGTCGTCCTCCCCCCCGTCGCGATCGCCTCCCACGACCCGCGCTCGGGCCGCTACTTCACCCGCGCGGCGAACGGCGTCCCGTTCGAGGTCGTCGACGCCCCGGCCTACGACGCGGGCGAGTTGGACTACCGACCGCCGACCCCCGGCCCGTGGCGCGCGAGGCTCATCGTCGGGATCATCATGGCGGCGGCCGCCCTGGCGATCGGCGGGCCGCTGCTGGCCCGGCGGCGGATCGCCCGGTGGCTCCGCCGGCGGTTCCCCGGACGCCGCCACGCGGCGAGGCGCTTCGCGCGGGACGCGGCGCGCCGACTGGACGGCCTCGACGAATCCCACGAGGCGACGGCGCGGGCGGTCCTCGACTCGCTGGTGGAGTACGCGCGGCTGGGGGCGGGGCGGCCTCCGGGGGCGCTGACGCCGGAGGAGGCGCGTGAGTCGGTCGCGACCGCGAGCGGGTCGGACGGCCTGGGCGATCGCGCGGCGAGGATGGCCGCGCGGTGCGATCAGGTCCTGTTCGCCGCCCGAGGGACGGGCGGCGGACCGAGCGAAGGGGACCGCCTCAAGCTCGACGCCCAAGAGCTGCTTGGAGCCCTCGGGCGATCCGGCGGCCGATGGTGGTGGGTCAGCGGAAGGAGCGGTTGGTGACGGTGTTGAACAGCTCTCGGGCCTTCGGGGCGGCGGCCGACGGGCGGACCACCTCGAATCCCTCGACCCCGTGGGCCGGGATGACCTTGTTGATGAGGGTCTCGATCTCGGTCAGGGGGTCGCCCTGGTCCGGGCCGACGAAGAGGTAGGCGACGCCGTCCTTGCCCATGCGGCCGGTGCGGCCGATGCGGTGGACGTAGTTCTCCGGGTCGTCGGGGATGTCGTAGTTGACGACGTGGCTGATGCCGGCGACGTCGATGCCGCGGCCGACGACGTCGGTGGCGACGAGGATGGGGATGGTGCCGGCGCGGAAGCCGGCCATGACGCGGTCGCGGGCCGTCTGGGCGAGGTCGCCGTGGATCGCCGCGACGCCGGGGATCGTCCGCCGCAGCCGCTCGGCCAGCCGGTCGGCGCCGCGCTTGGTGCGGGTGAAGACGATGCACTGGCGGGGCTTGTCGCGCCTCAGCAGGTGGACGAGCAGCTCCATCTTGCGGTCGTGGTTGACCGAGATGTAGTACTGCTTGATCGTCTCCACCGAGGGCTCGTCGGTCGAGAGGTTCATCTCGACGGGCTCGTGCATGTAGCGGTGCGAGAGCGTGCGGATCTCCGGGCTGATGGTCGCGGAGAGGAGCAGCGTCTGGCGGGGGACGGGGAGCTTCTTCATGACGCGCTCGATGTCGGGCCGGAACCCGATGTCGAGCATCCGGTCGGCCTCGTCGAGCACGAGGTGGAAGATGTCCCCGAGGTACAGCGTGTGGCGCTCGATGTGGTCGAGCACGCGGCCGGGGGTGCCGACGACGATGTCGACGCCGCGGGCCAGGGCCCGGATCTGGCGGTCGATCGGCTCGCCGCCGTACAGCCCGCAGACGTCGACGTCGGCGCGGTTGGCGCACAGCTTCTTCAGCTCGACGACGATCTGCTGCGTCAGCTCGCGGGTGGGGGCCAGGATGATCGCCTGGGGCCCCTTGCCGCGGGCCTCCAGCATCTCGATGAGCGGGATGCCGAAGGCGGCGGTCTTGCCGGTGCCGGTCTTGGCCTGGCCCAGCACGTCGAGCCCGTCGAGCGCCGCGGGGATGAACGCGGCCTGGATCGGGGAGGGGGTGTGGTACCGGGCGGCGTCCAGGGCCCTGAGCATGCTTCGGCTCAGGCCCATCGTGCGGAAGCCCCCGGCGGGTTCTTCCTTAACTGGGCGAATCAAACGGTCCTCCGAAAAATGATGCGCGGCCTTGGCGCGCCGTCGCCCTCCGGGCTTTGGGCTCCCGCCGCGGGGCGGGTGCGACCCGGCCCCGGGGGCGGTCCGAAATTCGGAGGCGAGACGAGGCGCTGGGCGGGGGAGATGAGGGCGGGACGGTCGGCGCGCCGAGATGTCCGGCCCGCGTTCCACTTTCCTTCAATTCTTCATGGTCGAACGTACCAGATGCCGACGCGGCCGTCAAAGGGGAGACGAGCCCGGGGGCCGAACTGTTCGATCCGGGCCGCGAATCGCCGGCGGGCGCTTGCCTCGGGCGTCGCCGGCGATGGACAATCGACGCCCGGGGGCGCGACCGTCGGCGCCCCCGCCGGAGCCGGTCCGCCCCCGTCGCGGCCCGACGACCCCCACCCCCGCGAAGCGAAAGGAGGCCCGACGTGGCCGACGACGCCCAGTCTTCCGATCTCCAGCAGAAGTACCGCCAGTTCCTGGATCTGCTCCCGCTGACGATCGCCCTGGCCGGGCTCCACCGGAGCGAGGGGCGGCCGTTCACCGAGGACCAGATCGAGGGGCGGGGCCTGACCATCAAAATCGCCTACCGCGTGGCCCGCAACGTCGCGAAGGAATGCCTGGGCGGGTCGTGAGACGGTTGCCGGTCGCATCCGGGGGGGGGCCGGATTCCACGCCGCGCCCCTGTACGCGCGGCGCGGGGGAGCCGATAAGAACCCTGACCAATCCGGCCGACGTCGGTCCAGGGATACGCCCCCCGTTCGACACCCGCCCGGCGCCGGCAGCCCCTCGTGAAAGGCCCCCTCCGCGATGATCACGACCCCGACCTCGACGCCGCCCGCCCGCCGCCTCCGCGCCGCCATCATCGGCTTCGGGTTCGACGGCGGCGACGACGACCAAAAGCGTGTGACGCGAAGCGCCCAGTGCCTGGTCGTCGGCGGCTCGCCGGAGACCCACGCGGAGATGCGCGAGGCCGTCGCCCGGATGGAGCTGGAGCTGGAGGAGATGCAGAGCGAGCTCGGCGACCTCGACCCGGCGGCCCTCGCCGAGCTGGCCTTCCGGGTGGACCTCCCGGAGCTGCACCACATCGCCGTTCGGCTGGAAGACGGCCTGGAGCGGCAGGGCCGCGCCTTCCGGGATCTCTCGGCCGAGGAGCTGGCGGCGCTGCTGGACCTCGACGGGGCCGAGGCGGTCGTCGGCTCCTGATCGATCCCCCGCCGGCTCCCAGGCCGCCCGACCGAGGACGCCGACGGCGGCGACGAGGCCCCGCGAGGGTCGGGTCGCCGCCGTCGGCGTCCCCGCGCCGGGGCCAAGATCGGCCCGATTCGGGCGAATCGCTGAAACGAGGCGGCCCGTCCCCGGGTAACACCCCTCGACCGGCGCGTGGTCGGCGAGCACGAAGAGGACGGGCGGCGCGCACCGGGCGGGCATGGCGACGATGGACGACCGTCTGCTGGTCGAGGCGATCCGGGCCGGCGACCCCCAGGCCCCCCGCGAGCTGATTTCGCGGTTCCAGGGCGTGGTCTTCGGCCTCTGCTTCCGGATGCTCGGCCACCGGCACGACGCCGAGGACGCCGCGCAGGAGACGTTCATCCGGGCGCTGCGGGGGATCCTCGGCTTCGACGCGAGCCGGCCGATCCGCCCCTGGCTCCTGGAGATCGCCGCCAACCGCTGCCGCACCGCCCTGGCCCTCCGGGCACGACGCCCGCCCGCGGCCGACCCGTCGCTGGCCGCCGAGCGGGCCGACGACCGCGCCGGCCCGCGCGACCCCGACGACCTGGCCGGCGAGCTGGAGCTGGCGCTGGCCCGGCTCCGGCCGGAGTACCGCGCGGTGTTCGCCCTCTTCCACGAGCAAGGGCTCTCCCACGAGGAGATCGCCGCCGCGCTGGGCCGCCCCGTGGGGACGATCAAGACGTGGCTCCACCGCGCCCGCGGCGAGATGGCCGCCTCCCTCGCCGCCCGAGGGATCCACCGCTGACACGGGGCGGAGTCGATCGGGACCCGAACCATGAACTGCCGCGACTTCGACCAGATCTGGAACCGGCTGCTGGACGCCGAGTCGGGGCCGCGTCGCGACGACGGCCCGGAGGCGACGGCGACGCGGATGGCCCGCGAGGCCCTGCTCATGGAGCACGCCGCGGCCTGCCCGCCGTGCCTCGCCCGCCACCGCCAGTTCGAAACGCTGCGCGACGCGATGCGGGCCTGGTCCGCCCGACCCAGGCCCGCGCCCAGGGCCTCGTCGACGGTCGTCGACCGGATCGTCCGGGCCGCGCCCCGGCCCGAGCCCGCGTCCCCGAGACGACGGCGGGCCCGGCCGCTGGCGTGGGCCTCGGCCCTGGCCGCGACGGCGGCGATGGCGGCGGTCGTCCTCCGGCCGCCGGCCCGCGAGGAGCCCCGGCCCGAGCCGCCCCGGCTCGTCTCGCTGAACACGGCCATGGCCGACGCCCGCGAGGCGTCGCTCCGGCTGGCATTGTCCGCGTCGGAGCCGGCCGCGCGGCTCGGCCTGGCGATGCTGATCGCCACGGACGCGGAGGAAGCCCCCTTCGGCGACGCCGCCCCCGCCGAGGACGCCGAGCCAGACGCCCCCGGCCTGGCGGCCCGCGTGGGGGGCTACGCCGCCGCCGGGGCCAGGCCGCTCTCCGACGCCGCCCGCCAGGCCTTCGGCTTCCTCCGCTCGCCTTCGCTCGACAAGAACGCCACCAACGCTTCCTCCCGGGGGATCTGACGAAATGCCCGCAAGACCTCTCGCCATGCTGGCCGTCGCCTGCGCGTGCCTGGGCCTCGCGCCCGCCTCGCGGGCCGAGGAGGCCCCGACGGACGCCCTGCTGAAGCTCCTGCCGGCGGACGCCGGCGCGGTGCTGGCCGCCGACGACCTTCGCGGCCGGTGGGCGGACGTCGTCGGCTCCGACCTGGCGGGGCGGATCCAGGCCATGCCGGCGTTCCGGGGCTGGCTCGAGTCGCCCGGCGTCCGCGACTTCGTCCGGGCGCGGGACCACGTCCTGGGCCTCCTCCAGACCTCGCACGGCGAGATCCGCGACGAGATCCTCGGCGACGCGGTCGTCCTGGCCGTCCTCCCGTCGCGGGGGCCGGCCGGCGTCGCGTCGCAGCCGCGCGGGCTGCTGGCCCTGAAGGCCCGCAAGCCCGAGCTGCTCCGACGGCTGATGGACCAGGTCAACGCCGCGCAGAAGCAGAACGGCGAGGTCGCGGAGATCGTCGAGGCGAAGCGGGGCGACGTCGGCTACTCCACCCGGCGATACCCCGAGGGCTCCGGGCGCCCCTCCGAGGTCTACGCCCTGTTCCCCGACGGCGTCTTCGCCCTGTCGAACTCGGAGGAGGCCGTCCTGGAGCTGATCGACCGCAAGTCGGGCGCGGGCCGCGGGCCGTCGTTCGTCGAGGCCGACGGCTTCTCGGAGGTCGCCGCCGCCCTCTCGGGCCGGCCGCTGGCGCGCGCGTTCATCTCGGCCGAGGTCCTCCGCCGCGCGGTCGAGGACCTTCCCCCCCCGACGGACGCGGGGGGGCGTGTGGCCGCCAAGGCGATCCGGGACCGGCTCGGCGACCTGAACCAGATCGGCGCGGCGCTCGACTTCGACGGCGTGAAGCTCCAGGTCCGTCTCCTCCAGGCGTTCAAGCCCGACGCCCTGAAGCGGCCGGGGGGGGTGGCCTTCACGCCGGTCCATCCCACCGGCGGGCGATCCGGCGGCCCCGGCCCTCGGATGATGGCGCTGCCCGAGACGGCCGTCGCCGCGGCCTCGTTCCGGATCGACGCCCCGGCCGTGTATCGCTCGTTCGTCGCGCTGATCCCGAAGGAGGACCGCCCCCGGGCCGCCAAGCTGGAGACGATCGCCGACGCCCTGCTGCTGGGCCGTAGCCTGCGGGGGGAAATCCTCCCGGCCCTGGGCCCGCGGGCCGTGATCTACCTCGACGCGCCGGCCGCCTCCGCCCCGAGCCCGGGGAACTTCCCCCTGCCCGTCGTGGCGGCGGTCGAGATCAACCAGGACGGCCCCGCCGGCGTCGCGGCCGAGGCGATCGAGAACGCCCTGCGCGCGACGCTCGCGGCCCTCGCGCTGGACCAGAAGCGGGTGCCGGCGACGGCCCAGGTCGCGACGAGGGACGGCGTCACCGCGCTGGACGTCCCCTATCCGTTCGCCTTCGCGATCGACCGCCAGGGCCGCCGGCTGGCCGTGGGGTCCTCGGCCGATTCCGTCGCCGAGTATCTCCACGCCGGCGCGAAGCCCAACGCGGGCGAGCGGTTCCGGGCGATCCAGGCCGCCGCCTATCCGGACTGCGACTCCTTCTTCGCCGCCGACCTGCCGGCCCTCGGGGCGCTGGCCGAGCGTCACAAGGACCGCCTGGCCGCCGCCGTCGCGCGGCGCGACGGGCGGAAGCCGGAGGACGCGGCCCGCGACCTGGACCGGCTGCTGGCCGCCGCCCGACTGTTCGACGCCGCGTACCTCGCCGCCCGTTTCGACGACGCGACCAGCGTCCTCGAGCACAGGATCGGCCTGACCGCCCGACCCCAGCCCGAGCCGGAGGCGGCCGCCCCGGCCCCCTGATCCCGCGCGCGTCTTCGCGCCGGGGGCGCGTCCGGGATATCCTGGAGGCTTCGGGGGTCCCATGAGCAAGGATCACGGGATGGGACCCCGACGCCTCGCAGAAGGGCCCGTCTCGCCGTGAAGATCCTCTACCTCAAGCCGGAGCGCGGCCGGCCATTCTTCTACGCCGACCCGGCCGAGGTCCGCGTGACGGAGGCCGAACGACCCTCCGGCACGCTCGGGCGGCTCTCCCGCAAGTGGGACGAGATCGAGGCCCGCTGGAAGGACGCCGAGGGGTGGGCCGCCCGCTGGAGCCGGAGCGTCTGGGACCGCCTGCACACCATGTGCAGGCCCGACGAACCGCTGCTCGTCAAGCTCGCGACGGCCGACGCGATCGTCATCCGCCACCCCGCCTCGGTCCCCGAGCGCGGGGCCCGCGCCGCGTGGCGGCGCTACCTGCGGGCGCGGGCCGGCTCGCACGGGTTCTGGCTGGCGGTCGACGGCTTCCTCGCCCCAATCACCGGCCTGGTCCTCTGGATCCTGCCGGGACCGAACGTCATCGCCTTCTGGTTCGTATATCGGGCGTACACCCACTACACCATCTTCCAGGCCGTCCGCCGGGCGCGATGGTCGCCGCCGCCCACCACGTTCGAGGCCGACGAATCGCTCGACCGACCCGTCCGCCGCGAAGGCGACGACGGCTGGGCGCACGAGGCCGTCGCCGATCCGGGCAGCCTGCGCGGCTACATCGAGCGCCGCTCCCCCTCGGACGACCCCGGCGAGCCCGAGCACGAGGACGCCGACTCGGACCCCCAGCCCTCCGGCCGGACGTAACCGGCCCCGAAGGAGCCCACCAGGAAGCCTCATGCGCCTCCTCAGCTACAATATCCACAAGGGGATCGGCGGGCGTGACCGCCGCTACCGGCTCGAACGGGCCATCGAGGTCGTCGAGCGCGAGAACCCGGACCTGATCTGCCTCCAGGAGGTGGACAGCGGAGTCAAGCGGACCCGCCACGACGACCAGCCCACCCGGTTCATCGAGGTCTTCCGACCCGCCGCCCATCTGTATCAGCTCAACGTCAAGGCCAAGGCCAGGGCAAGGGCCCGGGCGGGGGTGGGGACGGAGATCGTCACGGGGACGGAGACGGGCGGGTACGGCAACCTCCTGCTCTCGCGCTGGCCGCTGATCTCGCAACACCAGATTTCGATCCGTCAGGAGCGTCGCAAGCCGCGCGGGGCGCAGTTGTGCGTCGTCCAGACTCCGGAAGGGCCGCTGCACCTGATCCACTGGCACCTGGGCCTGAACGAGAGGGAGCGGCACTGGCAGGCCGAGCACCTGCTGCGGCACGCCCTGTTCCGCGAGGGCCGCGACCTCCCCACGCTGATCGTCGGCGACTTCAACGACTGGCGCAATACTTTGGGCCGCAAGGGAGCCCTGGGCGTCGAGGGGTTCCGCCAGGTCACGGCCCCGCTCTCGCGATTCCGCTCGTTCCCCGCCTACCTCCCCATGACCGCGCTCGACAAGGCCTACGCCCGCGGCCCGATCGCCATCCGCCAGGCCCGCATCGCCCGCTCCCGCCTCGCCCGCGACGCCTCCGACCACCTCCCCCTGGTCGTCGACTTCCACCTGGAGCCCGCGCCGGATTCCGACGGGGATCGTCGCCACGCCCTGGGTTGAGGGTCGAGACCCAGCTCCGGCCTCAGCCTCGGCTCGCGTGAGCGGGGGCTCGACCCACTCCAGGGGAACCCAGCCCGCGACCAGCATGGTTCGCCGTGTTGAACGTCTCGTCCATCGAGCGAACGGGGCCCCGCCTCAGCGGCCGTCGAGGACGCTTTCCATCCCACGGCGGCATGAGTCGAGCGCCGCGGCGGCGTCGGGGTCGTCGCGACGGTCGACTTCCTGGCGCGGGTCGGAGGCCAGCTCGTACAGCGTTTCGCGGCCGTCGCCGCGCCTGATGTACGACCAGCCGTCCACGACGATCGACTTCCACGAGCCGGGGAGGTCTCCGTCGAGGTCGCGCCGGGCGTAACGCTCGTCGACGCGCCCGCGCAGCTCGGAGAAGACGGGCGAGGACGGCTCGGGGTGGTCGGCCCACAGGCGCGCCAGCGACCGGCCGGGGAGCGGCGGGGCCGTCGCGCCGGAGAGTTCGAGGGCCGTCGCGGCGAGGTCGCGCGGGCTCGCCGCCATCGTGACGACGCGGCCGGCGGGCGCCAGGCCGGGGGCGCGGATCAGGAGCGGGACGCGCGCCTCCTCGTCGAACAGGCTCAGGCCGTGACCGAACTCGCCGCGCTCGCCGAATTGCTCGCCGTGGTCGGACGTGATGATCAGGATCGTCCGGTCCAGGACGCCGCGCGATCGCAGCGCCTGGATGATCTCCCCGACCTGGGCGTCCAGCGCGACGAGGCAGTCGTCGTAGGCGTCGCGGGCGCGGCGGGCGTCCCGCGGGGTGAGCTTCGTCTTGTCCACGCGCTGCCAGTCGCGCAGCAGGCGGGGCGTGTCCGAGGGCGATTCGTCGGTGAAGCGGGTCGGGAAGCCCGGGGGCGGGATGTACGGATCGTGGGCGTCGAAGAGGTTGAGGAAGGCGAAGAACGGCCGATCGCCACGGCGGTCGAGCCAGGCCAGCATCTCGCGACCGACGCTCGCGGCGTCCTTGCGCGAGAAGTCCAGGTCGACGTCACGCATACCGCCCGTCACCTTCCGGGCCGTGACCGCCGCGGCCAGCTTCAGCCACGTCCGGGACAGGAGCCACCCCAGCGCCGAAGACCGGAAGACCTCGCCGGGCGTAATCGGATAATCGGCGTATACCTGGAACCCGCGCCCCAGGCCCGACTCGCGGCCGCAGAAGAAGGGATTGGCGACGAACCCGGCGGTGTCGAACCCGTCGTCGCGGAGCCGCTCGGCGAGCGTCGGGGCGGCGTCGTCCAGCCACCCCCGGCGCTCCACGCCCAGCTCGCCCGCCCATCGCCCCGTGAACATCGTCGCATGCGACGGGAGCGTCCATGTCGAAGGCGCGCGCGCCTGGTCGAAGACCGTGGACTCCGCCGCGAGCCCCCTCAGGTACGGCGTGGTGTCGCGATCGTGGCCGTATAGGCTCAGGCGGTCCGCCCGCACGGTGTCCAGCACGATCAGCATGACGTTGCGCGCGTCGGCCGGGGGCGAGGGGCTCCCGCGCCGCCAGGCGGCCTCGCGGGCGTCGCGGAGGAAGCACGCCGCGACGAGGCACGCCATGACGACGCCGAGGGCCGGCAGGCCCCGATCGACCCATCCCCCCAGCTCGGCGCGACGAGCATCCAGCCAGGGGCCGGCCCGCCACGCGAACCCGAGCGCGATCAACCCGCAGGCGACCGCCTCCAGCCCGCGCGCCAGCAGGAACCAGCCCAGGACCGCCGTGAAGACGTAGCCCCCCAGCACCAGCCGCCGCGCGCGACCGCCGGCCCGCGCGACCAAACCGCCGACGACCCCGAGCGCCGCCAGGATCGCCGTCACCGACGCCGGCGTCATCCAGACGAAATGCCGGCTGCGCAGGAAGAAGCCCCCCTCCCGCAGCCAGACCCGGGCAACCAGCAGGAGCATCTCCACGAGCCCGGCGGCCAGGCCGATCCCCAGCGCGACGCGGAACGCCCGCCAGCGCGGCTCGCCGCCGCGATCGGCCTCAATCACGCGAGCCTAGTCGCGGGGCGATCGCCGCCACGCGATCCCACAGCCTCCGGGCCACCCTCGCCGGCGCGGTGCCTACGATCATCAACAGCCCCACCATGGAGGCCAACAGAGACGCCAGCGGCATCTGGACTTCGGGGCCGAAGTAGGCGAACGGCGGATTCATGCATGACACCCCTTGTCATGATATGAACATACGGTGGTCCATGCGCACGCGCGACCGCCCGGCATGAAGCCCGCTTCATGATGGAGCGCGAAGATCGGACCGAGCCCCGCGCGAGCGTCGGGCGGGGGCGGCAAGCTGGGCCTATGACGGGCGGCCACGCGGAGCCTTCGTCGATATAGAGCGTCATCCCGGCGCGCGCGGTCCCCGCATTATCTCGGGGAGCCGGGATTGCCGCGGGCGTCGGTTCACGACGCCCGCGCCGGGCCCCGGCGGCGGTCCCCGGCGTTCCAGAGCACGAGCAGCGCGACGAGCGCGACGGCCGGGGCCAGCCCGGCCAGCGCGTTGGGCAGCGCGTACGAGCCGGTGCGGTCGATCCATCGTCCGATCAGGGGATGCGCCGCCCCCGTGACGACCCAGGCGGCGAAGCTGAACAGGCCGGTGACGCGGCCCATCCAGCGCGTGGAGATCTCCTGGGTGAAGGCGTAGTAGGTCGGGAACTGTCCCAGCGAGCCGAAGCCGATCGCCAGGAGCAGCACCAGCAGCAGGGGGGAGGCGGGCAGGTACGCCGCGGCCAGGCTCAACGACGTCAGCCCGACGCACGCGGCGAAGGTCGCCATCCGCGCCCCGTGGACGGTCCAGCCCCGATCCGCCAGCCGGCGCGACAGCACGCCCGCGGCCAGGCAACCCACTCCCGCGGCGACGTAGTACGCCGAGGAGAACCACTGCACGGCCGCCTTGCCGTAGCCGTGCTCCTTCTCCAGCATCTTCGGCATCCACGCCCGGAAGTACTGCCAGCACAGGTTGATCGCGATCACGACCACGATCAGCGCCGCGATCCGCCGGATCGTCGTCGCCCGGTCGACCGTCTCCACGTCGCCGGCCTTGCCGGGCTCGGCGGGCGACTCGGGCGCGTCCAGGTCGCGGGGGCGGATCATGATCAGCCAGGCGACCACCCACACCGCCCCCAGCGCCCCGATCACGCGGAACGGCGTCCGCCAGCCGCCGATCCCGCCGCTGTTCAGCGCCAGCACCACCAGCGGCGTGATGATCGCCCCCAGCGACGCGCCGCTCTGCAGGATGCTGTTCCCCAGCGCCCGGTTCCCGCGCGACAGCAGCCGCTGCGACGCCGCCAGCGCGCAGGGCCACTGGCCCGCCTCGAAGAAGCCGAGCAAGATGCGGTATATCAGCAATTCATTATAAGAATTCGCGCCGCCGGTCAGGAACCCGACCGTCGACCAGCCCAGGAGGATCGCCGGGTACAGCCACCGCAGGCTGAACCAGTCGACGAGGAACCCGGTGCCGACGCCGCCGACGGCGAACGCGATCCCGAACCAGAATTCGAGGTTGCCGTAGTGCTCGTTGGTGAGCTTCAGCTCGGCCTGGACGTCGCTGGCCTGCTGCGCGAGCGCCTGGCGGTCCATGTAGTTCAGGGCCGTCGCCAGGAGCATGAGCACGCAGGCCGCCCAGATGCGCCAGGAAACGCGCCCGGGGGCCTCGGCGATCGCGAGTTGGTCCGGTGCCGTGGCGCTCATGCCAGGCCCCCGTTCCACGAGCGGCCGTCCCAGGCCACGACCTTCTCCAGGAACGCGACGACCTCGCCGGTGAAGTGCCGGAACAGCCGCTCCCCCTTCTCCGCGGTCGCGCGGCCGGGGTCGCCGATGTGCCCCGGCTCGCTCCGGTCCTTGGTCGTCCAGCCGTGCGACGCGGGGGCGAAGGCGCTCCCCCCGGGGACGGCCTCCAGCGACTCGATCGGCCCGACGAGATGGGGCGCGAGGCGGAGGATCATGGACGTCTCCCACTCGCAGGCGTGTTCCATGTGGTCCTGGACGAAGTCCGGCCCCAGGTCGGGCGGCTGGGGTCCGGTCGCCCAGTAGGTCGCCGAGAGGAGGAGCAGATCCTTGCGGTCGCGGTACCGCTGGCGGGCCTCGAAGACGGCCTGGCTGGAGGGCACGATGTTCCCGCCGTGGCCGTTGAGGAAGACGATCCGCCGGAACCCGTGGGCGATGAAGTTGTCGATCAGGCCGTTGAGGACGTCGAGATACGCGCGGGGCTCGGCCGAGATGGTCCCGGGGAAGTCCATGTGGTGGTGCGAATTGCCGAGCCAGAGCAGGGGGGCCCAGGCCACGCGACCCCCCATCGCCTCCTCGGCGCGGCGGGCGACCTCGCCCAGCAGCATGCTGTCGGTGAAGACGGGGAGGTGGTGCCCGTGCTGCTCCACCGCCGCGATCGGCGCGACGATCGGCGTGTCCTTCGACAGCGCCTCGACCTCGGTCCACTTCAGGTCCTGCAACCGCATCGCGGGGCCCCCTCGCCCGATGACTCGCCTCGTCCCCCGCCCGCGCGCGGCGGCACGGCGACCAGTGTAGTCGAGCGGCCGGCGCGAGCAAAGCGTCGAGCGCCGGCGGGCGTATCAGCCGACGTCCGGGCGGTCGGAGCGGGAGAGGACGGCGGCGAGGTCCTCGGGGCGCTGGGAGCCGATGAGGAGGCGGGTGCCGTCGGCGAGGATGACGCGGACCCCGCGGTCGCCGCGCGCGGTGAAGGCGCGCTCGCCGTCGGCGAGGCGGCGGACGCCCCAGCCGCCGTGGTCGACGATGGGGCGGTAGCGGACGACCTCGCAACGCTTCACGTCGGCCAGGGCGATCGTCCGGCGGTAGATCGGGATCCAGCCGTACCAGACCGTCGCCACGTCGCCGGCGGCCTCGGTGGTCATGTGCAGCACGGAGACGATCAGGAGGAACGGCACCCCCAGGCCGAGGCCCACCCCGGCGGCGAACCGGGGCGACGTCGCGTGCGAGGCCAGGTCGGGCAAGTCGGCGCGGTGGGTCCAGCAGAGCATGGCAAGGCCGCAGAGGCATTCCAGCGCGGCGATCAGCGCGTACACCCTCCAGTCGAAGTATTGCTCCTCCCGGAAGACGGCCGCGGCGGGCCGGATCGTCGCCACGCTCGACACGCTCAACGCCCCCCGGGGCCCGGAGGCCCCCCGACGTCCTCGGCCTCGGGCTCGCGCCAGCGGCCCAGGGCGCGCACGGTCGCCTGGTGCCCGAAATCCGCGACGCGCTCCACCGGCGCGGCCCAGAGCGACGGGTTGAGCACCTCGAGCGAGACCGGCCCGTCATAGCCGATCGAGCCCAGGTGATCGATGATCGGCGCGATCTGGAAGTCCCCCTCGCCGGGCAGGATCCGGTCGGAGTCGCCGGCCAGCTCGCGGGGGGTCCCGGCCAGGTCGCAGATCTGCACCCAGGCCAGGTTGTCCTTGTTCAGGTACCCGAGGTCCTCGAACTTGCTGGGCCCGGTGTAGTAGTGGAACAGGTCCAGGCAGACGCCGACGTGCGGCGAGCCGCACTGGGCGATCAGGGCGAGCGTGGTGTCCAGGCTGGCGCAGAAGCTCGCGCCGCCCTGGAATTCCAGGGCGATTTTCACGCCGTGCTCGCCGGCCAGCGCGCCGGCCTCGGCGAGCGAGGCGGCGGCCAGCGGGTAGTCCTCGGCCGTCGGGGCGCGGTGGAAGTCGACCGCGACGACCATCACCGGCGTCCCCAACTCCTTCAGCAGGGCCAGCCGGCGGCGGAAGAGGTCCCAGTGGGCCTGGCGCTCGGCGCCGCGGGAGAGGAGCAGGCCCCCCTGGCCGGCGGCGGCGGCGGCGGTCAGGCCGTGCTTCTCGAGCACGCCGCGGAGGTCGGCGACGGTGTTCTCACGGAGGTACTCCTCCACCTTCGTCAACCACAACTCCACCAGCGACCAGCCGCCGCGGCCGTAGGCCCGCAGGTCGGCCCGCAGCGCGGCGTTCATGGTCGTGGCCTGGCTGATGCAGGGCTTCATGGGCTTCACTCGGCCGAGGGGACGGGCTTGCCTTCGAGCAGATCCCGAAGCGCCTGGACCGCGCCGGCGGCCGGCACGCGCCACTGGCGGCAGCTGTCGCGGTCGCGGAACGTCACGGTGTCGTCGGTCATGGTCTGGCTGTCGACCGTGATGCAGAAGGGCGTCCCGGCCTCGTCCTGGCGGCGATACCGGCGGCCGACGGCCCCCTTCTCGTCGTAGGCGACGTTGTGGCTCTTCTTCAGATCCCGATAGATCGCCTCGGCCTTCTCGGGCATGCCGTCGCGCTTCACCAGCGGGAAGACGGCCGCCTTGACCGGGGCGAGCCGGGGGTGGAACTTCAGGACCGTGCGGACGTCGCCGCCGACCTCGTCCTCGGTGTACGCCTCGCACAGGAACGCCAGCGTGGCGCGGTCGGCGCCGGCGGAGGGCTCCACCACGTGGGGCGTGAACCGCTCCTTCTTCTCCTCGTCGAAGTAGGTCAGGTCCTTGCCGCTGAACTTCATGTGCTGGCTCAGGTCGTAGTCGCCGCGGTGGGCGATCCCCTCCAGCTCGCTGACGCCGAAGGGGAAGGCATACTCGATGTCGGCCGTGGCCTGCGAGTAGAACGACAACTCGTCCGCGCCGTGGTCGCGCAGCCGCAGCCGGTCCGACCGAAGCCCCAGCGCGGTGTACCAGGCGAAGCGGGAGTCGCGCCAGTACTTGTACCAGTCCTTCGCCTCCTCGGGGCGGCAGAAGAACTCGATCTCCATCTGCTCGAACTCGCGCGAGCGGAACGTGAAGTTCCGCGGGTTGATCTCGTTGCGGAAGCTCTTGCCGATCTGCGCGATGCCGAAGGGCAGCTTCACCCGCGCCGTGTCGACCACGTTCTTGAAGTTGGCGAAGATCCCCTGCGCCGTCTCCGGCCGCAGGTACGCCACGTTCGACTCCGACTCCAGCGCCCCGACGTAGGTCTTGAACATCAGGTTGAACGAGCGAGGCTCGGTGAGCGTTCCGGCCTCGTCGGTGCTGGGGCCGATCACCTTGACGCGGTCGTCGGGAGCGATGTCGAGGTAGGGGGTCACCACCGGCGGGTCGACCGGTTTGCCGAACTTCCTGGCGAGCTTGGCGGCCCGCTTCTCCACGGCCTCGGCCGCCTCCTCGGGCGCCCCCCCGAGGCCGGCGAGCCAGGCCTCCGTCGGCTCGCCCTTGGAGTTGGTGGCGGGGAACAGGTAGGCGAAGACGAACATCTGGTCGGCCCGGTAGCGCTCCTTGGTCGCGCGGCAGTCGACCATCGGGTCGCTGAAGCCGCCGAGGTGGCCCGACGCCTCCCAGATCCGCGGGTTCATGATGATGGAGCAGTCCAGGCCGACCATGTCGTCGCGCATCTGGACGTTGTCGCGCCACCAGGCGTCCTTGATGTTCCGCTTCAGCTCCACGCCCAGCGGGCCGTAGTCCCAGAAGCCGTTGATGCCGCCGTAGACCTCGCTCGAAGGGAAGACGAACCCTCGTCGCTTGCAGAGGGAGACCAGCTTGTCCATTTCCAGTTCCATCGTCGCTCTCTCTTCCCTATCGATTCGATGGGGCCCAGGCCCCGGGATCTCGACGCCCGGCCGTATCAGGGGGCGCGATGCCGTCCGGACCGTTCACTTCGAAACCAGCAGCCTCAACGGGTCGCGGGCCAGTTCGACGACCACGTGGCAGTCGGGCCGGTTGATGGTCGCGGCGGCGGCGATGTCGGCGTGCAGGCCCAACTCCGTCACCCGACGCCCGCCCCGGCCCCGTTTCAGGTAGCGGATCAGCGGGGGCTCCTCGCCGGGGGGGGTGCCGTAGTCCTCGCGCGACCAGACGATCTCCTGGATCCGCTCCCACATGTTGCGGACGATCTCGGCCTCGTCGTTGGCCAGCCGGTGCTCCAGGTCGACGAACCGGCTGGCGAACGCCCCGGCCAGCAGCGAATCCTCGTAGCTGATCCGGCCGTCGGTCCCGGCGCAGACGAGGTGGATCGGCCGCTCCTCGTGGATGAGCCGCTGGACGGTCGCCGCGAGGTTGACGAACGCCCCCACCAGGACGACCTCCGCCTCAAGGCTGGCGAGCAGGGCGCGGGTGCCGTTGGTGGTGGTCATCACCAGCGTCTTGCCGCGGCAGGCGTCGGCCGTGTAGTCGCCCGGCGAGTTCCCCAGGTCGAACCCCGGGATCGGCTCCCCCTGGCGCTCGCCGCCGAGGATCGCGGAGCCGCGCGGCAGTCGGCCGGCGATCTGGCGGGCCTCGTCGATCTCCCCGCACGGCATCACGGCGGAGCAGCCGTGGGCCAGCGCGTGGACGATCGTCGTGGTGGCGCGCAGGACGTCGATCACGACCGCCACGCCCCCCCGCAGCGCCCCCGCGGGCATCAACGACGGCAGCAAATGCACCGACACCATCCCGACACTCCTTCCCGCCCCGGCACGCGGCCGTTTCGACCGGCCCCCGGATTCCACCCGCGATTATGGCACACCCCGCCCTCCCTGGGGAGCCCCCGCCGATGGCCGCGCCGATCGATCGGCACACTACCGATGAAGCAAGGCCGCGGAATTTGACTCCATGGCCCCTGGACGCGCCTGGCCGGGGGGGTATGTTTGTAACACTGCCGCGCCGGTCGCCCGCGAAGATCGATCCTAATACTCCGCAGGACACGGCGAGTCCCATGAGCATAAGCCTTCAAGGCCCCGCCGACTTCGGGAAGGTCTTCGCTTTGTCGTCGCCCCCGCGCCGGTTGTACCAGTGGAATCGGCGCGTCAAGAAGGCGCGGGACGGGGCGACCTCGGTTTTCCAGCCCTATCCCGAGCAACTCCCCCTGGAAGCCGGCGGCTACGCCTTCGTCCTCGATAACCGGGGACGATTCCGCGTGGTGCGCGGCTTGGTCAGTTCGCACGCGGCGATGGTACTGCAAGAGCCGGTCGCCGCCGCGGGCTTCTTCTGGATCACGCGTGTCGGCAAGGTTGGCAATATCCAGTGCCGGAGCGTCGATTACCCCCTGTGGGCAGACGGCCCGACGCATCCATTGGTCCGTTTCGTCATCGACGCCTTCCAGAAACACCAGGCGTTCGATGTAAGCCCCCACGCCATCTTCGAGTTCAGCCGGACCAAGCTGGAGCGATTCGACGTCGGGCCGGACGGCGTGCCCGTCTTGGACGCCGCCGAGTTCAACAAACGGTTAGAGGCCGAGGGGCAGGGGACCGATGGCGGTGGCCCATTCCCCGACGATCGCACCGTCGCCTTCGCCCGATACGTCCCGACTCTCCCCCCTCGCCTCTATGCCATGAAGCAGGATCAACTGGCGGAGGCGCTGGACCTCGACGACCGCGAAACCTTCGAGGTCGGCGACTTCAAGGCTGCCTATGGCCCCGCCGACGGCCGCCTGTCATCGGGCCGCAAGGCGTTCGTGGTCGATCCGAACGGCCGGCTCATCGTCGGCCACGGCCACCACCTGCTGTCGGGGGGTCGCCCAGTTGGCGCGGCAGGCCAAATTTACGTGGACGAGGAGGGCGTCGTCACGACGATCAACCTCAACTTCAGCGGCCATTACCGCCCGCCGCTCACGGCCGAGTACGCACGCTACACATACACGGCCCTGATCGGTCATCCCCTCCTGTCGTTCACCGCCGACTGCGCCATCAACGGCCGGCGGAACTTCTCGCTGGAAGGCCCGTTGACGCTCATCGCCGTGGATCCTCACGACCTTCTCATGGACGACGGACGTCTCGAATATCTGCTCGACGCTGACGACGTCTGGGCGGATGACGAGGAAGCGACCGAGGAATGACCGTTAGATCAGCTCGGCGATCGGCTCGCCGTGGGGGAGGAGGGCGATGGGGCGGCCGGAGGTGTCGAGGTAGGTCAGGGAGTGGTCGATCCCCAGGTGGCGATACCAGGTGGCGACGAGGTCGTTGGGGGTGAGGGGGCGGTCGCGGGGCTCCTCGCCGCGGGGGGTGGTCGAGCCGATCGCCTGGCCCATCGATATGCCGCCGCCGGAGAGGAGGACGGACATCGCCTTGCCCCAATGCTCGCGGCCGGGCTGGCCCTCGTGGTTGGAGAGCTTCGGCGTCCGGCCCATCTCGCCCATCACCACGATGAGGGTCTCCCGGTCGAGGCCCCGGGCGTATACGTCCTCGATCAGCGCGGAGACGGCGCGGTCGAGGACCGGCAGGCGGATCTCCATCTGTTCGAAGATGTTCCAGACGCTCGCGTGGTCGTCCCAGGAGAACGCCTTCTGGCCCGGGACGCAGGGGAAGTCGATCGTCACCACCCGCACGCCCGCCTCCACCAGCCGCCTCGCCAGCAGGCAGCGCTGGCCGACCACGTCGCGGCCGTAGCGGTCGCGGATGGCGTCGGGCTCGCGGGAGAGGTCGAAGGCGTCGCGCGCGGCGGAGCCGGCCAGCACGTCGAGCGCCCGCCGCTGGAAGTCGTCGAACGAGCGGGTCGCCCCCTCGTCGATCGACCTCCGCATGGCGTCGAACCCCGCGAGCAGCCGGCTACGGCCCCCCAACCGGGCGCGCCTGGCCTCGTCGAGCACCAGCTCCGGGACCTTGAAGTCGGGCGAGTTCGGGTCGGCCCCCACCCTGTACGGGCCGTGGGAGTTCCCCAGCCCGCCGCCCCCTTCATAGGGGAAGCTGGGCATGGCGACCCACTTCGGCAGCCCGGAGGTCTCGGGCAGGAAGCGGTTGGCCGCGTGGAAGGCGTAAGGGTGCTTGGGGGCGAACGGCGGGGTCTCGACCAGGTCGCCGGTGTATCCGGTCAGCACCGTGTGGGTGCTGTTGACGTGCCCCGGGCTGTCGTGGCTGATCGAGCGGACGAGCGCGAGCTTGTCGGCGATGGCCGCGAGCCTCGGCAGCTTCTCGCAGATCTCCAGGCCGGGGACGCTGGTCGCGATGGGGCGGAAGAGGCCGCGATACGCCTCCGGCGCGTCGGGCTTCATGTCGAACGTCTCCATGTGGCTGGGGCCGCCCCAGAGCCACACGACGATCATCGACGTCCCCCGCGCCCCTCCGGCGGCCGCCCCCTGGGCCTGGAGCCGGAACAGGTCCGAGACCCCCAGCGCCGAGAACCCCGTCAATCCCGCCCGCAGGAACGCCCGCCTCGGCATCGACCCGACGCAAGGATTCTCGGCCATGGCTCTTTCCCCCGAATCGCGGCAGGGCGTCGATCGTGAAGAGGACGCCGACCATCCTAGCCGCGCGCCAATTGTTCAACAACAGTTCGGCGTCCACGGCGCGTGGCTTTCGATCTCGGCCGATCGAGGCCGCCTCATGCTACGATGATCGCGGAGGAAGCCCATGAGCCCCGTCCCGCGCCGATCGGAACGCCCCCGCTACGACCCGGCGTCGATCCGGAAGCTGTTCGACGGCATGGCCGAGACCTACGGGGCGATGAACCTGGTCACGTCGTTCGGCTTCGCGGCGCGCTGGCGTCGGCAGGCGGTGGAGGCCCTGCCGCGGTCGGAGCGGCCCGCGAGGGTGGCGGATCTGATGTCCGGCATGGGGGAACTCTGGAGGTCGCTGGCGGGGCTCGACCCGCCCCCGGCCGAAGTGGTGGCCGTCGACCTGTCGCCGGAGATGGCCCGCCGCGCCGGCGATTCCGGGCCGTTCGCCGTCACGCTGCGGGTGGAGGACGTCCTGGAGATCGACCTGGCCCCCGGCTCGTTCGACGCGATCGTCTCGTCGTTCGGCCTGAAGACCTTCGACCCCGACCAGCAGGAACTCCTCGCCCGGCGAGTCGCGAGCTGGCTGCGACCGGGCGGCGCGTTCTCGTTCGTGGAAATCTCCGTCCCGCCCGGTCGCCTGCTGCGGCCGGTCTACATGTTCTATCTGAAACGGGTCATCCCGCCCCTGGGCCGGCTTTTCCTCGGCGACCCGATCCATTACCGGATGCTGGGCGTCTACACCGAGGCCTTCGGCGATTGCCGCCGCTTCGGCGACTCCCTCTCCCGCGCCGGCCTCCAGGTCGAGCCCTCCCGCCTGTTCTTCGGCTGTGCGACCGGCGTCCACGGCCACAAGCCCCAGGCCGGTTAACCCCCCGGTCGCGACCTCACGGGAGGCCCGCGAAGTTGGCTTCGTTCGCGCGCCGAGGCTTCGCTCTGGTTTCACGCAAGTCAATTCACGGCAATACATTGCCGCCGAAACGACTTGGCTTGGTTCGTCATTTTCGAAATGCTTTTCGGCCCTCTCGATCGGCTCCCGCCATCGTCCCCGCGCCGTCGGGCGAGCCTCGGTCGGCCGCGTCTTCGCGAGCCTTCCCCGCCGCGCAAGCCTCCCGTCGCTCGCCGTACCAATTCCAGGATGCCAAGGAGCGCGATCATCGATCTCCCGCATGATCCGCGGCGACGGGCGGGAGATTCCATGTTTCCGATGATTTTTCGCGATCCCGCCCGCCGGCCCGAGGCGGGGGGCCAATCGTCGCGGACAGGGGTCGCCGGCCGACGCCAGAATCGAAAGCCACGCCCCCCGAAAAACCCGGATTGCCTCCCCTCGCCCCCGCCGTTACACTATCTCCTCCACCGCCTTGGGAGAGGTGACAGAGTGGTCGATTGTGCGGCACTGGAAATGCCGTGTACCTTCACCGGTACCGAGGGTTCGAATCCCTCCCTCTCCGCTTGCGAGCCAAACACAGCCCGGAGTTGCGTCGGCCTCGCGGCTGTGCGATCCGGGCTTACTTATTGGCTTAGACGGGCTGGTTATACCGGCTGGCTCAATCCAGTGCGGTGAATAAGCGGGGAGCACGCGGCACCGCTCGCTCAATCCTCTACCTTATCCCACTCCAGTGCCCATCCCCGGTAGGGCTCGAAATCGGTCGACAGCGGCCACCAGAGTTCTAACGGGTATCGCAATCCCAGGCGGATTGGCTCCGGTCGGCATGCCCGCCGCTCCTGATCCGGCGGAGCCGCGCGAAACGGCTTCCGCCGCCTGCGTCCGATTCCTGTACTCCGGCACATCAAACTAGGCTAGGCGTTTGTCTGGCTCTCGGGTGCCTAGTGGTCTACCGCTTTGAAGGTTGTGGGTAGAGGTGAGCCAGCCTCCGGCGGGCGTCGGCCACCCGGAAGCTCCACTTGACCTGCACCCTCGACCGGTTCCGCTCCTCCTCCCACGGCTCGACCTGGGCCGACACCGC